>JAPLSI010000088.1 GCA_026398715.1 Gammaproteobacteria bacterium | reverse complement strand
TGGATCGAGAGCGGTCGACGGCTGGCCACGCGCGCAGCCCTGCCGTTCTACCTGGGGCCAATCGCCGTCCTGTCGGCACTGGTCGCATTGCCCTTCGTATTGTCGGCGCAACGCCAGATGGGTCCCTGGTGGTTGGCGCTGCTGGGATTCACGGCTTTCCTCGCGGGCAGCCAATTGGCGATCGCGCTGGTGAATTGGCTGGCGACACTGATGCTTCGGCCCAGCGAACTGCCGCGAATGGATTTTTCGGACGCCATCCCGGTCGAAGCCAGGACCCTGGTCGCGGTTCCCACGATGCTTGGCAGCGTCGAGGCCCTGGATGCATTGGTCGAGGGCCTGGAAGTCCGCTACCTGGCCAATCGCGATGCGCACCTGCACTTCGCGTTGCTCACCGACTTCCTGGATGCCGGCGTGGAATCCCTGGACGGCGATGCGGGCCTGGTCCAGTTGGCGGTGGACCGCATCAACGAGCTCAACGAGCGTTATCCAGCCGAAGACGGCTCGCGCTTCTTCCTGCTGCACCGCCCCCGCAAGTGGAATCCGCGCGAGCCGGCGTGGATGGGCTTCGAACGCAAGCGCGGCAAGCTGGCCGACCTGAACACCCTGTTGCGTGGCGGCGGTCGCCACAATTTTTCGCGCGTCGCCGGGGACCTCTCGATCCTGCTCGGCGTTCGCTACGTGATCACGCTCGACACCGACACGCAATTGCCTCGCGAATCGGCGGCGCAATTCATCGGCACGATGGAGCATCCGCTGAACCGGCCGCGGCACGATCCGGTCACCAACCTGGTGGTCGAAGGCTACGGCATCCTGCAGCCGCGCATCGGCATCAGCCTGTCGAGCAGCGCGCGGTCCTTCTATTCGCGCCTGTTCGGCAGCGACGCCGGCGTTGACCCCTACACGCGCACGGTATCGGACGTTTACCAGGATGCATTTTCGGAAGGTTCCTTCATCGGCAAGGGCATCTACGACGTGGACGCCTTCGAGCGCGCCCTCGCCAACCGGTTCCCGCAGAACCGCATCCTCAGCCACGACCTGATCGAGGGTTGCTACGCGCGATCGGGCCTGATCAGCGACTTGCAGCTTTACGAGCAATATCCCTCCACCTACCGCACCGATGCGAGCCGCCGTCATCGCTGGATCCGCGGCGACTGGCAGTTGTTGCCGTGGTTGCTTCCCTGGGTGCCGGTGAAGGCCGGCAAGCGGGAACGCAATCCGCTCTCGTCGCTGTCCCGCTGGAAGATACTCGACAATCTCCGCCGCAGCCTGGTGGCGCCGGCGCTGGTGGCGTTGTTCGTGGTGGGCTGGGCCGTGTCCGACTCGCCGGTCGCGTGGACCTTCGGCCTGCTGGGCATCCTGGCGCTGCCCGCAGCGCTGTCGTTCGCGCTGCAGTTGATCCGCATCCCGCGCGAGGCGCTGGTCGAGGAACACGTCACCCTCACTGCCCACGAACTGGTCGCGCAGGCGGCGCGCGTATTGCTTGCCCTCAGCTGGCTGGCGCACGAAGCCTTCTACAGCGTGGATGCGATGCTGCGCAGCCTGTGGCGGATGTTCATCAGCCGGCGTCGCCTGCTGCAATGGACGCCGTCCAGCGAAGTCGAGCGCAAGGGCGAGCAGGGACTGTCGGGCGCGGCACGACGCATGTGGTTTGCGCCGGCGCTGGTGCTGGGGATTGTTGCGTTGCTGGCAGTGAAAGCGCCGATGTCCTTGTTCCTGGCCATGCCGGTGCTGGCCCTGTGGTTCGTTTCGCCGGCGATCGCCTGGCAGATGAGCCGCCCGCGCTTGCTCGCCGAGGAAATCCTCGAGCCGCACCAGGAAAAATACCTGCGCCGGCTGGCGCGCAAGACCTGGGCGTTCTTCGAAACCTACGTCGGCGAAGCCGACAACTGGCTGCCGCCGGACAACATGCAGGAGCAGCCGACCTCGGTGGTTGCGCATCGCACGTCGCCGACCAACATCGGACTGTCGTTGCTTGCCAACCTGGCGGCGCACGATTTCGGCTATCTCGACCAGGGCGGCCTGCTGCAACGTACCGGCGATACGTTTGCCAGCCTCGACCGCATGGAACGCTATCGCGGCCACTTCTACAACTGGTACGACACCCAGACCCTGCAGCCACTGATGCCCCGTTATGTGTCGTCGGTGGACAGCGGCAACCTGGCCGGACACCTGCTGACGCTTCGACAAGGCTTGCTCGCCCTGCCTGACCAGGCGCTGGTGGACAGCAGGTTCCGCCAGGGTTGGCTGGATGCGCTGAACCTGGTCTCGCATTCCGAACCGGTGCTGGAGAAGAACCCGACGTTCGCGCGCCTGCGCGCTGCGATCGAAGCGAGCCTGCTGGTGCCTGCCTCGGGACTGGAGACGATCGTGGCGACGGTGGATTCCATTGCCAAGTCGGCGCGCGAGCTCGCCCTGGACGCGGACGTGCAGGCCTCGGCCGACGCGCATGGCTGGGCCCTGGCCCTTCAGCAGCAGGTGAACGCGCTGTTGCAGGACATGCAGTACCTGGCGCCCTGGCAGGGCGTTGACGCCGCGCCGTTCCCCGATCGCATGCCCAGCCTGCGTGATATCGCCGGTCTGCGCAGCGATGACTGGTCACTGGTGTTGCGCGACCTGGTCGCGCTGGCGCAGTCGCGAGCGGCGGAGCGAATGAAGCTGATCGCCAGCCTCGCGGCCCGGTCCGAACAGTTCGCGCAAATCGAATACCCGTTCCTCTACGACCCGAACCGGCACCTGCTGGCGATCGGCTACAACGTGCAGGACCGGCGCCTCGATACCAGCTATTACGACCTGCTTGCATCCGAAGCGCGGCTGGCGAGCTTCGTCGGCATCGCGCAGGGCAAACTCCCGCAGGAAGGCTGGTTCACCCTAGGCCGCCTGCTGGCCAGCGCCGCCGGAGAACCGGTGCTGCTGTCGTGGAGCGGCTCGATGTTCGAATACCTGATGCCGCTGCTGGTGATGCCGAATTTTCCCGGCACGTTGCTCGACGAAACCAACAAGGCGGCGGTCGCCCGGCAGATCGAATACGGGAATTCCCGCGGTTTGCCGTGGGGTATTTCGGAGTCCGGCTACAACACCGTGGATGTCCACCTCAACTACCAGTACCGCGCGTTCGGCGTGCCCGGCCTGGGCTTGAAACGCGGCCTGTCGGAAGACAGCGTGATCGCACCTTACGCTTCGGCGCTGGCGCTGATGGTGTCGCCGTCGGCGGCCTGCGAAAACCTGCGGCAGCTGTCGGCGATGGGGCTGGAGGGCCGCTACGGCATGTACGAGGCCGTGGACTTCACCCCGGCGCGACTGCCCCGCGGCCAATCCAGCGCGACCATCCGGTCTTTCATGGCCCATCACCAGGGCATGAGCCTGTTGTCCTTTGCGTATCTGTTGCTGGGCCGGCCGATGCAACGCCGTTTCGCGGCGGACCCGCAACTGCAGGCGACCTTGCTGCTGTTGCAGGAGCGGGTGCCTCGCACCGCATCGCGATTGCTGCAGGCCGGCGAACTGCCATCGTTGGGCACCGCGTCCAATGTTGCGGAGACCAAGCTTCGGGTCTTCACCGATCCCGATTCGAGCCGGCCCGCCTTGCAGCTCTTGTCGAACGGGCGCTACCACGTGATGGTGAACAGTGCCGGTGGCGGCTACAGCCGTTGTCGCGACCTGGCGGTCACGCGCTGGCACGAGGACGTGACCAGCGACGCGTGGGGCCAGTTCTGTTACCTGCGGGACGTGGCGAGCGGCGAATTCTGGTCCACGTCGTTGCAGCCGTCGTTGCGCAAGCCCGCCGGCTACGAAGCGATCTTCTCGGATGCGCGAGCGGAATTCCGCAGCCGCGAAATGGACTTCGACGTGCATGCCGAGATCGTTGTTTCGCCCGAAGACGACATCGAACTGCGACGCACCACCATCCACAACCGATCGCGCAGCCGACGCACGATCGAGCTGACCAGTTATTCCGAGGTCGTGCTCGCGCCGGCCATCGCCGATGCCTTGCATCCGGCCTTCAGCAAGCTGTTCGTCCAGACCGAACTCGTTCGGCCCCTGCAAGCCATCATCTGCACGCGCCGCCCGCGCTCCGCCGACGAAGCGGTGCCATGGGTGTGCCACCTGATGGCGATCCATGATGCCGACGCGCACGCCATCAGCTACGAAACCGATCGATCGCGCTTCCTCGGCCGTGGCAATTGCGTGGCCAGGCCTGCGGCGATGCTTGCCGAGGCCCTGTCGGACTCGGAAGGGTCGGTGCTCGACCCGATCGTCTCGATCCGTTGCCGGGTGACGCTGGAGCCGGACCAGCAGGTCACCGTGGACGTGGTGACGGGCATGGGCGAAAGCCGGCAGGCCTGCATCGGACTGATAGAGAAGTATCGTGACCGCCGCCTGGCCGACCGCGTGTTCGACCTGGCCTGGACGCACAGCCAGGTGCTGTTGCGCCAGTTGAACGCCTCGCAGTCGGAGGCGCAATTGTTCGAACGGCTCGCCGGCTCGATCGTGTACGCAACCTCGGCGTTGCGCGCGCCCGCCGCCGTGCTCGCCAAGAATCGCCGCGGCCAGTCGAGCCTGTGGGGCCACTCGGTTTCCGGCGACCTGCCGGTCGTGCTGGTCCAGATCAGCGATGCCGCCAACATCGACCTGGTCAGGCAGATGGTCCTGGCGCATGCGTATTGGCGACTGAAAGGCCTGGCCGTGGACCTGGTCATCTGGAACGAGGACCGGGCCGGCTATCGGCAGCACCTTCAGGACCTGATCATGGGCCTGATTGCCGGCGGGCTGGAAGCGAGCCTGATCGACAAGCCCGGCGGCATCTTCGTCCGGCCCGCGCACCAGATATCGAGCGAAGACCGGATCCTGATGCAGTCGGTCGCGCGCGTGATCCTGAGCGACGACAAAGGCTCGCTGGCCGACCAGGTCGGTCGCCGCCCGCTGGAAACATCGCTGCCGCGCGCGCTGGAACGTGGCGCGCCGCGCAGCGAGGTCGTGGTCGTGCCCGAGACCGAGGAACAGGCTGAATTGCGCGAAGGCATGATCCTGCGCAACGACCTGGGTGGATTCTCCGCAGACGGTAGTGAATACGTCATACGGCTTTCGCCAGGGCAGGCTACGCCGGCGCCCTGGGTGAACGTGATCGCCAATGCGCATTTCGGCACGGTCATTTCCGAATCGGGCGGCGCCTACACCTGGGGCGAAAACGCGCACGAATTCCGGCTTACGCCCTGGCACAACGATCCGGTGGCGGACGGCAGTGGCGAGGCCATCTACCTGCGCGACGAGGAAACCGGACAATTCTGGTCGCCCACGCCGTTGCCCACGCGCGGACCGGGCCGCTATGTCACGCGGCATGGTTTTGGCTACAGTGTTTTCGAACACAGTGAAGACGGCATCAGTACCGAATTGTGGGTGTACGTGGCGCTGGATGCGTCGGTGAAGTTTTCAGTGCTGAAGCTTCGCAACCAGTCCGGCCGGCCCCGGCGCCTGTCGGCAACGGCCTACGTCGAATGGGTGCTTGGCGACCTGCGATCGAAGCAGGCGATGCACCTGGTCACCGAGGCCGACGGCGCCGGTGGCGCGCTGTTCGCGCGCAACGCCTACAACATGGAGTTCCCGGACCGCGTAGCTTTCCTGGACACCGATGCCGGCGCGCGCAGCGTCACCGGCGATCGCGGCGAATTCATCGGTCGCAACCGGTCCTTGCGCAACCCGGCGGCAATGTCGCGGTCGCGCCTGTCGGGCCGACTGGGCGCTGGCATGGATCCTTGCGCCGCCATCCAGACCGCCTTCGAAATCGACGATGGTGAAGAGCGCGAGATCGTCTTCCGCCTGGGCATGGGCCGCGACCTGCAGGACGCACGCACGCTGGTGCAACGCTTCCGCGGCTCGGGTGCCGCAGCCACCGCGCTGCAGGAAGTGCGTGACCACTGGCGGCATACCTTGTCGGCCGTGCAGGTTTCCACACCCGATCCCGCGCTCGATGTGCTGGCCAACGGCTGGCTGATGTACCAGACCATCGCCTGTCGCTTCCTGGCGCGAAGCGGCTTCTACCAGTCGGGCGGCGCGTATGGTTTTCGCGACCAGCTGCAGGACAGCATGGCCATGCTGCATGCCGCGCCGGCGCAGGTCCGCCAGCACCTGCTGCTTTGCGCCGCGCACCAGTTTCCGGAAGGCGATGTGCAGCACTGGTGGCATCCGCCGCTGGACCGCGGCGTGCGCACGCATTGCTCCGACGATTTCCTGTGGCTGCCGCTGGCGGTAAGCCGCTATGTCCAGGTCACCGGCGATACCGGCGTGCTCGACGAAGTCGTCGGGTTCGTCGAGGGTCGGCCGGTAAGCCGAGAGGAAGAAAGCTACTACGACCTGCCGGTGCGATCGGAACAACGCGAAACGCTTTACGGGCACTGCCTGCGTGCACTGGAAAACGCCAAGCCGCGTGGGGTGCACGGCCTGCCGCTGATCGGCTGCGGCGACTGGAACGACGGCATGAACCTGGTCGGCGCCGACGGCCGGGGCGAAAGCATCTGGCTGGCATTCTTCCAGTACGACGTGCTCGGGCGATTCGCGAAGATCGCCGAGCGCAGGGACGATGCCGAAACCGCCGCGCAGTGCCGCGAACAGGCCGAATCATTGCGCCAGGCGGTGGAAGCCAACGGCTGGGATGGCACCTGGTATCGTCGCGCCTATTTCGACGACGGCACGCCGCTCGGTTCGGCCGGCAACGACGAATGCCAGATCGATTCCATTTCGCAAAGCTGGTCGGTGCTGTCCGGCGCAGCCGGCCCCGAACGCACCCGGTCGGCGATGCAGTCCCTGGACAGTCGGCTTGTGCGGCGCGATGCGGGCATCGTGCAATTGCTCGATCCGCCGTTCGACAAGTCGCAGCTCAATCCCGGTTACATCAAGGGCTATGTGCCCGGCGTGCGCGAGAACGGCGGGCAGTACACGCACGCGGCCGTTTGGGCGGCGATGGCGTTCGCGCAGTCGGGCCAGGGCGGACTGGCCTGGGAACTATTCGACATGATCAATCCGGTGAACCACGCGCGCGACGCAGCCGCCGTGGCCATCTACAAGGTCGAACCCTACGTCCTGGCCGCGGACGTCTACGCGGTCGCGCCCCATGGCGGACGCGGTGGCTGGACCTGGTATACGGGTTCGGCAGGCTGGATGTATCGGCTCGCGGTGGAGTCCTTGCTGGGCCTGCGCGTGGAAGAGGGCCGTCTTCGGATCGAGCCCGTGGCCAGGGCAGGCTGGAGCGGATTCAAGATGGTCTATCGCCACGGTTCCACCCCCTATCGCATCCTGGTCGAATTCGAGCCGTCGGGCGAGGGTGCGGCAGGCCTGGGCACGTGGCTGGACGGCCAGGTGCAGTACGACGGCATCGAGCTGGTGGACGACGGCCGGGAACGCCAGGTACGGGTCAGGGTGGCGGCCGCTCCCGAGGCCTGAGCTGGTGTTGACTGATAGCATGACAAAGCGGTTAATATCCTTGACACAGCTTCAAGCACGGGGCCGCCAAGCGTGGTTTCCCGACCGGTCATCAACCTGCGGGGGAGGCGTCTGCACATGTTCGTCCAACACGAGTCCTTGAATATCAAGCAAGTGGTCCTGGTGGCCGCGATCGTCCTGGCGCTGGCAGCCTGCGGAAAGAAAGACGAGGCCGCGCCGGCAACCCCGACCGCAGGCGCACCCGCGGCGCCGGTAATGGAAGGCGCCCTCGACATCGTCGCGTGGCCGGGCTACATCGAGCGCGGTGAAAGCGACAAGAACTACGACTGGGTGACCGAGTTCGAAAAGAGCTCCGGCTGCAAGGTCAACGTGAAGACCGCCGGCACCTCGGATGAAATGGTTTCCCTGATGAACCAGGGCGGCTACGACCTGGTCACCGCCTCGGGCGATGCGTCGCTGCGCCTGATCGCCGGCGGCAAGGTGCAGGCCATCGATACCGCGCGCGTTCCGTCCTACGGCACCCTCGACCAGCGCCTGCAGGATGCAGCCTGGCATACCGTGGACGGCAAGCATTACGGCGTTCCCTACCAGTGGGGCCCGAACGTGCTGATGTACAACACCAAGGTATTCAAGGAAGCGCCGACCAGCTGGAGCGTGGTGTTCGAAGAGCAGCGCTTCCCGGACGGCAAGTCCAACAAGGGCCGCGTGCAGGCTTTCGACGGCCCGATCTACATCGCCGACGCTGCCCTGTACCTGATGGCGAAGCAACCGGATCTGGGCATCACCGATCCCTACGAGCTCAACGAAGACCAGTACGCCGCGGTGCTTGCGGTATTGCGCAAGCAGAAATCACTGGTCCACCGCTACTGGCATGACGCCACCGTGCAGATGGGCGACTTCAAGAATGAAGGCGTGGCTGCGTCCGGCTCGTGGCCCTACCAGGTCAATGCCCTGGTCCTGGAGAAACAGCCGATCGCGTCCGTGATTCCCGCGGAAGGCGCCACCGGTTGGGCCGACACCACGATGATGCACAGCGAGGCCAAGCATCCCAACTGCGCGTATGCGTGGATGGAATGGTCGATCAGCCCGAAGGTGCAGGGCGACGTGGCGGCCTGGTTTGGTTCGTTGCCGGCCGTGCCGGTGGCTTGCGAGAACAATGCGCTGCTCGGCGCGGAAGGCTGCAAGACCAATGGCATCGACAACTTCGACCAGATCCATTTCTGGCGGACGCCCGAGGCCAAGTGCGGCGACGCGACCTGCGTGCCGTACAGCCGCTGGACCGAGGACTACATCAAGATCATGGGTGGCTGATCCCGACTTCCTGGGCCGCGCATGTCGTTCGCCGTCGAGTTCCAGGAAGTTTCCCGCCACTACGGAAAGGTGAGGGCCGTCGATGGCGTGTCCCTCGCCATCGCCGAGGGTGAATTCTTCTCGATGCTCGGCCCTTCGGGGTCGGGCAAGACTACCTGCCTGCGACTGATCGCCGGCTTCGAACAACCCACGTCCGGATCCATCCGCATCCATGGCGTGGAAGCGGCCGGCATTCCGCCGTTCTCGCGCGACGTCAACACCGTGTTCCAGGATTACGCGTTGTTCCCGCACATGAACGTGCTCGACAACGTTGCCTACGGCTTGATGGTGAAGGGCGTCGGCAAGGACGAACGCGTGGCGCGCAGCCGCGAGGCGCTGGCGATGGTGGACCTGGGCGAATACGGCGCGCGCCGGCCATCGCAGTTGTCGGGCGGGCAGCGGCAGCGGGTCGCCCTGGCACGCGCGCTTGTCAATCGACCGCGCGTGCTGCTGCTGGACGAACCCCTGGGCGCACTGGACCTCAAGTTGCGCGAACAGATGCAGGGCGAGTTGAAGGCGCTGCAACGCAAGCTCGGCATTACCTTCGTCTACGTGACGCACGACCAGGGCGAGGCCCTTTCGATGTCGGACCGCGTGGCGGTTTTCAACCACGGTCGGATCGAGCAGGTGGATACGCCGCGCGGGTTGTATACGCGCCCGGCCACGCCTTTCGTCGCGCGTTTCGTCGGTACCTCGAATGTGTTCACGGGCGATGCGGCCACGCAGCTCGGCGGCCCTGGCATGACGGCGTTTTCGTTGCGTCCGGAGCACGTGCGATTACAGCGCTCGCCGGCTGCCGCTGCGGGCCACGGCCGGCTGCTGCCCGCGCGCGTCGTGGGCGTGCAATACCACGGCGCCAGCAGCCGCATCGAATTGCAGCTGGACCACGACGTGCGCCTGGTGGCGAACGTCAGCAACGACGAAAGCGACGGCGAGTCGCTGCCCGACATCGGCGATGAGGTTTTCGCTACCTGGTCCGACCAGGCGATGGTGCCCTTGCGGGAAATCCCCGCGTGAACGCCAACGCCGTCTACCTGCGCACGCCGTTGCGCCGGGTGGCGGCGCTGCTGCATCGTCGCAGCGGCCTGATGCTGGCAGTGCTGCTGGGTCCGCCGCTGATCTGGATGTGCGTGATCTACCTGGGCTCGTTGCTCGCCTTGTTGTGGCAGGGCTTCCACGGCTTCGACGATTTTTCGATGAGCGTGCTGCCGACGCTGACGCTGGAAAACTACGCGAAGATTTTTGAGAAAGGCAACTTCGACATCGTGCTGCGTACGTTGGCGATGGCTTGCGCCGTCACGATCGCCGCCGCGATCATCGCCTTTCCGATTGCCTACTACATGGCGCGCTATGCCGGGCCGCGAACCAAGGCCTTCTTTTACATCGGCGTGATGTTGCCGATGTGGGCCAGCTACATCGTCAAGGCCTACAGCTGGTCGGTCATCCTGGCCAAGGGCGGCATCGTCTTCTGGGTCATCACCAAGCTGCACCTGCTGTGGTTGCTCGATGGCGTGCTGGCCTTGCCCTACGTGGGCGGTTCCACCTTGTCCACGTCGCACCTGGGGCGCTTCCTGGTGTTCACCTATATCTGGTTGCCCTTCATGGTGTTGCCGATCCAGGCGGCGCTGGAGCGCGTGCCGCCCAACCTGGTGCAGGCATCGATGGACCTGGGTGCACGGCCGCGGCAGACCTTTCGGCACGTGATCTGGCCACTGGCGTTTCCCGGCGTGGTGGCGGGGTCGATCTTTACGTTTTCGCTGACGCTGGGCGATTTCATCATCCCGACGCTGATCGGGCCGTCGGGATTGTTCATCGGCACCTACGTGTACGTGCAGCAGGGCGCGGTGGGTAACATTCCGATGGCAGCGGCCTTCACCATGGTGCCGATTGTATTGATCGCGATCTACCTGACCATCGCCAAACGCCTGGGGGCCTTCGATGCGCTCTGACGCCCCCGGTTCCGATCGCGCGGGCTTCGGCCTGAAGCTGGCGGCCTGGGCCGGGCTGTTCTTCATGCATGCGCCGATCCTGGTGATCTTCCTGTACGCATTCAACACCGAACGCAGCGCCTTCAGTTTTCCGCTGCAGGGCTTCACGCTGGAATGGTTCGGGCAGGCCTGGGCGCGCGAAGACGTGCGTTCGGCGATCTGGCTGTCGCTGAAGATTGCAACGCTGGCCACGATAGCGGCGATGGGCCTCGGTACGCTCGCGGCGGCGGCCTTGTACCGGCGCGATTTCCTGGGCAAAGAAGGCATCACGCTGCTGTTCATCCTGCCGATCGCCCTGCCGGGCATCGTCACCGGTATCGCGCTGTTGTCGGCCTTCAAGCTGGTCGGTGTGGAATCTGGGTTGTTCACCATCGTGGTCGGCCACGCCACTTTCTGCATCGTGGTGGTCTACAACAATGTGATCGCGCGTTTCCGGCGCAGTTCGCCATCGCTGGTGGAAGCGTCCATGGACCTGGGCGCGGACCCGTTCCAGACATTCCGCTATGTGGTGCTGCCCAATATTGCCACCGCCTTGCTGGCCGGCGGCATGCTGGCCTTCGCCCTGAGTTTCGACGAGATCATCGTCACCACCTTCACCGCCGGCACCGAACGCACCCTGCCGATCTGGTTGCTGAACCAGCTCAGCAAGCCCCGTGATACGCCCATCACCAATGTCGTGGCGATGATGGTGATGCTGGTGACGATGTTGCCGATCCTCGGCGCGTACTACCTGACCCGCGGCACCGATTCGGTGGCCGGCAGCGGAAAATAACGAACCAGACGGAGACTTCCCATGCAGACCCGGATGTTCATCAATGGCCAGCTCGAGACGGGGCAGGGCGACCTGTTCACCGTCTTCAACCCGGCGACGGGCGCTGAAATCGTGCGCATTCCCGAGGCCAGCCCCGCGCAGGTGGCAGCGGCCGTGGCCGCCGCCGATGCGGCCCTGCCAGGTTGGTCGCGCACCGCACCGAAGGACCGCGCCGCTGTCCTGCTGAAGATCGCCGACCGGGTCGAGGAAAGTGCGCAGGAACTCGCGCGGCTCGAATCGGACAATTGCGGCAAGCCCTTCCAGGCGGCATTGAACGACGAGATCCCCGGCATTGCCGATGTATTCCGCTTCTTTGCCGGCGCGGCTCGATGCCTGGGCGGATCGGCGGCTGCGGAATATCTGCCCGGCCACACGTCCATGATCCGGCGCGATCCGGTCGGCGTCATCGCATCGATCACGCCCTGGAACTATCCGTTGATGATGGCGGCCTGGAAGATGGCGCCGGCATTGGCAGCGGGCAATACCCTCGTGCTGAAACCGTCTGAGATCACGCCCCTGACCTCCTTGCGATTCTTCGAACTGATCGGCGACCTGTTGCCGCCGGGCGTGGCCAACATCGTGTTCGGCCGCGGCCAGACCGTGGGCCAGCCGCTGGTGTCGGCCGATGCGGTGCGCATGATTTCGCTGACCGGATCGATCGCGACCGGGCAGAAGATGCTGGAGGTCGCTGCGCAAACGCTGAAGCGCACCCATCTGGAGTTGGGCGGCAAGGCACCGGTGATCGTGTTCGACGATGCCGACATCGAGGCCGCCATCGAGGGCATCAAGGTATTCGGCTACTACAACGCCGGCCAGGACTGCACCGCCGCCTCGCGCATCTACGCGCAGGACAAGAAGTACGAAAACTTCGTCGCCGACCTGGCGTCGGCCGTCTCGTCCATCAAGGTGGGAACGCAGGACGAGGAGGGCGTGGAACTGGGCCCGCTGGTGTCCACGGCGCATCGCGACCGCGTTGCCGGTTTCCTGGACCGCGTGCGCGCAGACAAGCACCTGGAGGTCGTGACGGGCGGCCATGCCGTCGCCGGCAACGGCTACTTCTTCGAACCGACCGTGGTGGCGGGCGCCACCCAAGCCGATGAGATCGTGCGCAAGGAAGTATTCGGCCCGGTGGTCTCGGTGACTCGCTTCAGCGACGTGGACCAGGCCATCGCCTTTGCCAACGACAGCGACTACGGCCTGGCATCGTCGGTCTGGACGTCCGACATCGGCAAGGCGATGCGGGTCAGCGCCGAATTGCAGTACGGCTGCACCTGGGTAAACACGCACTTCATGCTGGTCAGCGAGATGCCGCATGGCGGCGTGAAGAAGTCCGGCTACGGCAAGGACATGTCCATGTACGGGCTGGAGGACTACACCTCGGTCCGCCACATCATGATCAAGCACTGAGGCCTTGCCTGCGGATTTCCGGCTATCATCGGGGCATCCATCCACCGGATGCCCCCCGATGCGACTGCTACTGATCCCGATCTGCCTGTCCCTTGTCGCCTGCGGCGGCAATTCCGAATCCGATGCCGAAACGAGCGCCGCGGCGACGCCGGCCGCTGCGGTCGCTGGTGCAACCACACCGGCTGCGGCAACCGCCACGCCGGTCGCGGTGCCCGCCACGGCAGCCGCATCGCGTGCGCTGCTGGATGCTTACCTGCAGGCATGGAACGACCGCGACGCCGAGAAGGTCGCAGCCTTCATGGCCGACGACGTGGTCGCCTTCGATTCGCTGCTGGGAAATCTTTCGAATGGTCGCGCCGAAGCACGCAGCAACGTGATCGACATGTATCTTCGCGCCGTGCCCGACGGCCAGTGGACCTTGCGCGGCGAGCCAATCGTGTCGGAAGCGGGCTTCAGCTACGAATGGACGCTGACCGGCGTGAACCTCGGCAACTGGGCGACCTACCTGCGCGGCAAGGGCCAGAAGATCAACTTCAAGGGCATCACCATCGTGCGTACGCGCGACGGCAAGATCGTCTACCAGGCCAACTATTTCGACACCAACGCCCTGGGTACGCAGGCGGGTTGGTAAACGCGTGGATGGGTCAGGCGCCTGACGGGCGCCTCGTGCGCAACGAGTAGACGACCCAGGCCAGGGTAGCGGCGCCAGCCCCTGCCAGGAACGCCGCACGGCCACCGCCGAGGTCCCAGGCGTAGGCGGACATGCCCGCGCCCAACACGCCGCCCACGCCCGAACTGAAGCCGTACAGCAGGCTTTGGCCCGCGGCAGCGCGCTTGCCGGGAAAGAACTCCGACATCATTCGCATGCAGCACGCGTGGAAGATGGCGAAGCTGAAGGCGTGCAGGGATTGCGCCGCGAACATCAGCGGCAAGTCGCGCGCGAACAGGGCGGTCACCACCCAGCGCAGGATCGTCACTGCGATGCAGAAGGCCAGCAGCGACTGCGCACCAAAGCGCGCGATCAACCTGGGCGCCTGCCAGAACATGATGATCTCGATCAGCACGCCGGTGCCCCAGAGCGCGCCGATGGCCGCGCCGTCGTGGCCGTTGGCCTTCAGGTGCAGCGTGTAGAAGACATAGAACGCGCCGAAGCCCATCTGCATCAGCAGCGCCACCAGCAGGAAGCGGCGCACGCCCGGCCGCTTCCATAGGTGTTCGGCGTCGTCGATGGTTTCCAGGTGTTCGGGTGGTTGGTCGTTGCGGTGCGGCCAGGCGGCCGCGACCATCCCGATGAAAAGCGGAAGCGTCACCCACGGGAAGCTGGCATCGCCCAGGCGATCCATCAGCCAGCCATAGGTCGAGGCCACGATCAGGAAACCGACCGAGCCCCAGACGCGGATGCGGCCGTATTCGGCGCTGCGCGTGCCCAGTGCGGCCAGCGTCATCGCTTCGAATTGCGGCATCACCGCGTTGTAGAACAGGCCGAAGCAGGCCATTACCGCCAGCAGCGCAAGCGCACTGTGGCTGAAGGTAAAACCGGCGAAGCACACCGCGGTAAGTGCGCAGCCGGCGACGAACCAGTTTCCCGGCCGGGCGCTTCGTTGCAGCAACGAACTCCACAACGGCGGCGCCAGGATGCGGCTGCCATACCACAGGCCGAGCATGGCGCCGACCACATAACCGTCGTGGCCCATTGAATCGACCCAGCGGCCGATGTAGGGCGTGTAAGCGCCCAGCGCGGCGTAGTAGCAGAAGTAGAAGATCGAGAACCGGCGCAGGTCCGATCCCATATTCAAAATTCCAGGTCGAGCGCGGCGCACAGATAATCCACCAGCGGCGCCAGCCCGGCCAGGTGCGTCGCCACCGCCTTGCGCAGGTTGGGGCCCAGTACCGTCTCGTCGTCGAGGTTGGCGCTGGCGACGAAGTCCTTGCGCTTCAGATCGTCGATCAGTTCATGGTCGGCCGGGAAACCGCGTGGCGGTCGCACCAGTGAATCACCCACCATCTCGAATCGCCGCTTGAAGGCAGGCGCCTGCACCGCCGCTTTCCATGCGCCCGGATTGTCGAAGATGAATTGACGTATCCGGCGCTGCGTATCCGATTCGGGCTGCCACAAGCCGGCGCCGATGAAGCATGATCCCGGCTGCACATGCAGGTAGAACGACGGCGCGGGCACCTGTTTGCTGCGCGCATGGAAGAAGCGCGCGCCCGACCACGTCTTGTACGGCGTCTTGTCGTTGGAAAAACGCGTGTCGCGATGGATGCGGAACAGCGAGCCGCCGACACCACGCGGATCGGCGCGATAGTGCTCGCTGATTGTGTGCACGTCCGGCTGCAGGTCCGTAATCAGGCGCAGGAAGGGCTGCCGAAGATTCGCTTCGTAGTCTTCCTTGTGCGCATGGAACCATTCGCGCGAATTGTTGCGCGACAGGGCGCGAAGGAACTTGAAGGTCTTGGGGCTGAAGTAGGGGGTGGCCACGTGTTCAATCGTCCGTCAGGGGTCCGCCGGTGCCGGCGATTTCAGACTGCAGTTCCCGGCCCCAGGCTTCCAGCGAATCGAGCAGCGCTTGCCTGGGGCCCGGTTCGGTCGCCAGCCGAAGCCGGCCGATGGTTTCGTGGAAGGACGCGAAGCTGTATTCGGACAAACCGCCATCGCTGCCGAGGCGGCGCTGGCGATAGTCGTTCCAGCGCTGGAGCTCCGCCGCATCGAGGCTGTCGGGCCAGTTGCGGGCGCGATAGCGGAACAGCAATTCCGGGAAGCGCGGATCCTTCAACTGGTCGGCGATGGCGCCCAATTCGGAAGGCTCGCTGCTGCGGATGCGCGCGAACAGCCGCTTGTCCGCATCGGCCACGAATCCGTCGTACAACGCCGCGTCGGGATCGGCGGCAGCGCGCGCGCTTTCGTTGGCGAACACCCGGCGCACCTTTTCGGCCAGCCCTGGTGCGCCCTGCAACCTTTCGGCGTTGGCCAGGCAGGCGGGCAGGTCGATGCCCAGGCGCTGCAGGTCGGCTTCGCGCAGGTGCGCCAGCGGGACCAGCACCGGGCATTTGTTGCTGTGGATTTCCTTCAGCGGCACGCGTTCCTCGCCTTCGGGCAAATCTGCTTTCGGCGTGTACAGGCGGTCTGCGATTTCTTCGGGCGACAACGCGAGCAGTGGCGCCGGGTCGACGTCCAGGTCGCAGGCGATCACCCGGGAGTCGATGCGCGGATGGCGCGCCAGCGGCAACACCAGCGCCGCGCAATGGCGGGATGCCGGGTACTTTCCGGAGATGTGCAGCACGGGCAGGCCCACGATGGGGTCGAGCAGGCTTGCGGCCTGCTTCTTGTCGCGCGACTTCAGTGCGTAGTCCCACAGCCGTGGTTGCGCCGATCGCATCTTCCTGGCCAGGCCGATCAAGGCGCGCACGTCCGACAGGGCTTCATGCGCCTCGCCGGTCCGGGTGCCGTTGGCCTGCGCCAGGTGTTCAAGCTTGAAACTCGGCAAGCCGTCGTCGCGCCGCGGCCATTCCATGCCTTCCGGGCGCAACGCCTCCATCAGCCGCATCACGTCGAGCAGGTCCCAGCGCGAATTGCCGTTGCGCCACTCGCGTTCGTACGCGTCGTAGAAATTGCGGTACAGGCCGAAGCGGATGAACTCGTCGTCGAAGCGGATCGAGTTGTAGCCCACCGCGCAGGTGCCGGGCTGCGAGAGTTCGTCGTGCAGGCGGGCGAAGAAGGCGGCCTCGGGCAGGCCGTCGCGCTGCGCCTGTTGCGGGGTGATGCCGGTGATCAGCGTGGCTTCGGGCGAGGGCAACAGGTCGCGGGCGGGCTGGCAGAACAGGGAGATCGGATCGCCGATCTCTTCGAGCGCCTCGTTGGTGCGGATGGCGGCGAACTGCGCGATGCGGGTGCGGCGCGGGTCACGGCCGAAGGTTTCCAGGTCGTACCAGAGGAAACTCGTTGCCACCTCAGTCCTGCTCCAGCAGGCCCAGGCGTTGCAGGACGAGTTGGTCGGCCTTGGCCAGGTCCACCTGCCCGATGTCGTGCAGGCCCTGGCAGCATTCGACCAGGATCTGACGTTGCACGTTGCCGCGTTCGAAGGCTGTTGCATACGGCACGCGCATGAAGCTGACCATGGAATAGCGCGGTACGAACCGGCCCGGATGACGATCGGCCAGCAGGCGTTCGAGTTGCCGGCGAAGCAGGAAGTCGGCGTCGTCGACCTGATCGCGCATTTCCACATAATTTTCCAGGGCCATGGCCTGGATGGCCTGGGCATTGGGGCGTCGTTCGTTCTCGAAGCCGTCGAACGCCGACTGCCAGTCGCTGGCCTGGGCAATGTGGCGATCCAGCGCGATGCAGTCCTCGAAGGCGCAATTCATGCCCTGGCCGTGGAAGGGCACCATGGCGTGCGCGGCATCGCCGATCAGCACGGCGCGATCATCCAGGCGCCAATGGTCCAGGCGCAAGGTGCCCAGGCCGCTGGTCGGATTGGCGATCCAGTCCGCATCGAATTCCGGAATGCGCTCGAGCGCATCGGCGAAATCGCGTTCGAACAAGGCGCGCGCCGCGGCGAGGTCGGGCAGCGTGTCGAAACTCGGGTCGCCGCTGTTGGGAAGGAACAGGGTGACGGTGAACGTCTTCTCGGTATTGGGCAAGGCGATGCACATGTAGCCGCCGCGCGGCCAGATGTGCAGCGCATTGGCCTCGAGCTGGAAGCCGCCGTCCGCAGCAGGCGGCACCTCGAGCTCCTTGTAGCCGTGGCCGAGCGGTTCGAAGTTCTCGCCAAGGTCCAGCCAGGGCTTCAGCGCGGCGCGCACGCCCGAACCTGCGCCATCGGCGCCGATCAGCACGGCAAAATCCAGTTCCTCGACGCTGCGGTCGTGGTCGTTGACGATGCGCAGGCGGCGCGTGTCGAAATCCACGTCGTCCAGCCGGGCATCGAAACGGATTCGTGCGCCAGCCGCTTCAGCGGCATCAAGAAGGCTGATGTTCAGGCGACCGCGATGCACAGACCAGATCACCTCGGAATCGTCCTTGCCATAACGCAGCAATTGGGTAGAGCCGTCCAGGCCATGCACCATCCGGCCGCGCATCATCACCGCCTGCGCCATCACTGCATCTTGCAGGCCGGCCAGGCGCAGCGCGTGCAGGCCACGTTCTGCCAGCGCCAGATTGATCGACCTGCCGCCTTCATAGGCACGTACGCGGGGGTCGGGTCGCTTCTCGAATACGTCCACGGACCAGCCGCGCCGGGCCAACAGGGTGGCCAGCAGGGCGCCGGCCAGACCCGCGCCCGCGATGGTGATTCGTCCGCTGCCTACGTCCATCAGGTTCCCCGCCAGGCTTCGACTGCGCGCACGAAGCGCAACACGTCGGCGTGCCGGTTATACAGCGGCGTCGGTGAGATGCGGATGACGTCCGGATCGCGCCAGTCGCCGATGATTCCGGCGGCCGACAGGTGTTCGATCAAGGCGCGGCCGCGTTCGCGCC
>JAPLSI010000072.1 GCA_026398715.1 Gammaproteobacteria bacterium | reverse complement strand
CCGGTATCGTGCGGCGACTCAAAATGAAAGCCGGCGCTCGCCCCTGGCGATGAGCTTCTCGATCGCCCCTCGCGATGAGCCCTGGCGACCCGCACCTAACGGCCGCTTGCGAATTTGCAGGAGCAGGGCACAGTTCTTGCTTGCCTGAACAGGGTATGGTCTTTTCGACCTACCCGCCCTGGTCTATTTCGACCTGGGCATAGCCATGCCGGCCCTGCCGGCCCAGGGGAACAACATGCTCGTACGTGCCGCTCGCAACCTGCGCACCTGCCTAGTCGCCGTCCTCGCCACGATTGCCTTCGTCGGCACGGCAGGCGCGGCTTCCTCTGATACAGGGCTCGCTTCCCGTCAGTTCGGCAATGGCCGTCCGGTCAGCCTGAGCGACCTGCCGCCCTGGCAACTCAAGCGCCGCATCGAGTCGCTGGCG
The DNA here is from genome assembly GCA_026398715.1 of Gammaproteobacteria bacterium. The sequence goes on along the minus strand of JAPLSI010000072.1, from coordinate 2,308 downwards.
CCCAGGGCGCAGTCCAATGCGCTTCGCTGGCTGCAGTACATCTCCTTCACCGGCACCGATCTGGACCTGTTGCGGGTTGACGATGGCGGCGGCGTGTTCTTCGCCGACACCCTGCGGCCCGACAGCGCCATGCGCAGGACGGCCACCAAGTCGGCCGGCACCGTCAGCGCGGCCTATGTGCCCAGCGATGCGTTCTTCCTGCACAGCCGGCCTGGCGCGACCAAGCGCGTGTATCTTGATTTCAACGGGCATTCCTTCACCAACACTGCCTGGGGCGCGGGCACGTTCAACGCCGTCGCCTTCAGCGCCGATGCCGATCGCGCCAACTTCAGCGACGCCGAGCGCACCGCCATCATCAGCATCTGGCATCGCGTGGCCGAAGACCTTGCGCCGTTCGACATTGATGTCACCACCGAAGAACCCGCCACCTTCACCGCCACCACCGGCCGAGTCCTCATCACCGAAGACAACCAGGTCGATGGCACCGCGATGCCCTCGCAGGGCGCCGGCGGCGTCGCCTATGTCAACGTGTTCGGTGCGTCCAACTACCACACCTACTATTCGCCGGCGCTGGTCTATGCCGAGAACCTCGGCCCGAATGTGGATACCTACATCGCCGAAGCGTCCTCGCATGAATTCGGCCACAACCTCGGCCTGTCGCACGACGGCACCAACGCTGGCGTTGCCTACTACGCTGGCCAGGGCGCGGGCCTGGTGTCCTGGGCCCCGATCATGGGCAACAGCTACTACAACAACGTGACCGAGTGGAGCAAGGGTGAATACCCCGACGCCAACCAGCCGCAGGACGACCTGGCCATCATCGGCGCGAAGCTCGGCTTCCGTCCCGACGACCACGGCAACACCATCGCCAGCGGTACGGCGCTCACGGTTGCCGGCGACGGCACCGTCGATGCGTCCAATCCGGAACTCGATCCCTACAACCTGTTGCCGCAGAACAAGGGTGTGATCAACTCGGGTACCGATGTCGACGTGTTTACATTCGTCTCCGGCAACGGTCCGCTGACACTCACCGTCACGCCGGCATGGGACGCCTTCTATCGCGCCTCCACGCGCCGCGCCGCCAACCTCGACGTGGGCCTCGAGCTGCGCGACAACGCTGGCAACCTCGTCGCATCGAATGAGCCGGCCACCGATACCTCTGCCAGCGTTTCCGCCACCGTTGCGGCGGGCACCTATCACCTGCTGGTGACGGGCGTGGGCAATGCGGTCACGCCGTATTCCGACTACGACAGCCTGGGCCAGTTCTTCATCAACGGATCCATCACCACCGGCGTCAGCGACACCACCGCGCCGAATCCGAATCCGATGACCTGGGCCAGCGTGCCGTCGCCGACCGGCGAGAGCACCATCGCCATGACCGCAAGCACGGCGGTGGATGAAACCAGCACCGTGCAGTACCGCTTCAACTGCACCAGCGGCGGCACAGGATGCGTGGCCAGTGCCTGGCAGGTGGGCACGTCCTACGTCGCCAGCGGCCTCGCGCCTTCGACGCAATACACCTTCACCGTGCAGGCGAAAGATTTCTCGGGCAACACCACGGCAGCATCGACCGCCGTCAGCGCGACCACCGACACGCCGCCTCCGCCGCCGCCTTTTGTTGATTTCACGGCCGCCAGCGAAAGCGTGGTAGCGGGCACGCTGACTGGCAATTACACCAGCACGGCCACCGACAACGGCGTCGCCGAGTCGATCACCGAAGTGTTGTCGGGCGGCCAGCCGGCCAAGCGCTTCAGCCAGCTCGAGCATCGCTGGAACTTCAACCTCAGCGCCGGCATCAGCGCCACGCTGGTCGCAAATGCATGGAGCAGCGGCTCCACCGACGGCGATACTTTCAACTTCCAGTATTCGACCAACGGCGGCAGCAGCTGGACGACGATGTTCAACGTCTCGTCCACCAGCAACGGCAATGTGCAGAGCTTCGTGCTGCCGGGCGCGCCCAGCGGGGCGGTCATCGTGCGGGTCGTCGACAGCAACCGCACCGCCGGCGCCACGGCACTGAACACCGTGTCGGTGGACCACCTGTACATCCAGGTCGCCAACCCGTCCACCGATCCGCCCACCGGCAACCCGTCGGGCCTGTCGGCCGCGGCGATTTCGTCCAGCCGCATCGACCTGGCCTGGACCGACGGTGTCAGCAACGAGTCCAGCTACCTCGTCGAGCGTTCGCCCGACGGCAGCACCGGATGGTCCGTCATCGCGACGCTGCCGCTCAACAGCCAGTCGTACAGCGATACGACGGTGGCGGCGAGCACGACGTATTTCTATCGCGTAAGCGCCTTCAACAACA
>JAPLSI010000236.1 GCA_026398715.1 Gammaproteobacteria bacterium | reverse complement strand
GGATGCGGAAAATCGCGCGCGCTTCATGCTGGGCTATGCGCCCGACTCCTTCGATGGATTGAAGAACGCGCTAGGCACCGACGAGCGTCGGCTTGCCCTGCTGGAAAAGACCGGCATGTTTTCGCGCAGCGACTCCGGACGCGTTTACGACAAGTTCCGCGACCGGGTGATGTTTCCCATCCATGATCGCCGCGGCCGCGTGATCGCGTTCGGCGGGCGAGTGCTGGACAAGGAAGACGGCCCCAAATACCTCAACTCGCCCGAGACGCCGCTGTTCCACAAGGGACGCGAACTGTATGGCCTGTGGCAAGTGCGGCAGGCGCACGCAAAGATCCCCCGGCTGATCGTGGTCGAGGGTTACATGGATGTCGTGGCCTTGTTCCAGTACGGGATAACGCAGGCGGTGGCGACGCTGGGCACGGCCACCACGCCCGACCATGCCGAACTCCTGTTCCGCAATGCGGCCGACGTGTATTTCTGTTTCGACGGCGATCGCGCCGGTCGCGGCGCCGCGTGGAAGGCGGTTGAATCGATCCTTCCGCGCATGCGCGACGGTCGCCAGGCCTTCTTCCTGTTCCTGCCCGAAGGCGAGGACCCGGACAGCATCGTGCGCCAGGAGGGTTCCGCAGGGTTCGACGCGCGCCTGACCGATGCGACGTCGCTCAGCGAATTCTTCTTCAACGAACTCTCGCGCGACGTCAACCTCAATTCGCTCGAAGGCAAGGCGCGCCTGGCCGAACGCGTGAAGCCCTACATCGCCAATATTCCCGATGGCGCATTCCGCGACCTGATGCAGCAGCGCGTGACCGAACTGACCGGCGTAGGCGCCCGCGCCGAGCCGGCGCCCGCTGCGCGCACACCGTCCATGCGCCCGTCGCGTGGCGCGCCCGCGCCGAAACAAAGCCTGGTGCGCGCCGCCATTTCCTTCCTGCTGCTCGATCCGTCGCTCGCCCGGGCAATGGAGCCGCCTTACCTGTTCGGCGTGCTGCGCCAGCCGGGCATCCCGTTGCTGGTGGAGATGATCGCCATCGCCCAGGAACGCCCGGGCATCGGCACCGGCGCCATGCTCGAACACTTCGAAGGCCGCGAAGAGGAAGCCGCGTTGCGCAAGCTGGCGGCCATGGACTTGCCCGGCGACGCCAGCACGCGCAAGGAGGAATTCCTCGACGCCCTGCGCCAGCTCGACAAGCAGACCCGGATGCAGCGCATCGAGGAATTGCAGTTGAAAGGCAACCTGGGCGATCTCGAGAAAGCCGAGCTGCGCGACCTGCTCAATTCGCGCAATCGCTGAAGCCACTGGCGCTCGCGCCGCGGCTGGCCGATGATCGGCACTAGTTGGAAACGCCGGGATCCGCCATGCGCCCCTTCACCGTCCTCCTGACTCTTGGCCTCGCTGCGGGCCTGCCTTTCGCCGTCTGCCCGGCGCCGCACGCACCGGTGCAAGTGCCGCAGGAGTCGAGCTTCGCCGGCTGGCTGAAGGACGGTTCGATGCTGGTCACCACCCGTCGCGGCAACGGCACGCAACTCGAGCGCGTGCGCGCGCCGCTCGGCAGCCGGGAACCCCTTCCGATCGGCCCGGGTACGGTGCGCGACGTCGCCATTCGCCCCGTCGCCGGGGGTGACGGCTTCGCCTTCGCCGGGCAGCCCGATGGCGTCGGGCCCTGGCAGGTGTTCCACCACGATTTCGAGACCGGCACGACCACGCAACTTACCCACGTGACGCAGGGCGGCGCGAAGGGCGCGCTATGGTCGCCCGATGGTCGCCAGCTCGCCTACAGCAGCACCGAGCGCAACGGCGTGGACTCCGACCTGTGGCTGGTCGATATCCAGACCCGCGAACATCGGCTACTGGTGGGCGAAGGCGGCGACTGGATGGCCAAGGGATTTTCGCCGGATTCGCGGCAACTGCTGGTGATGAAGCAGGTATCGCAAGGCCAATCGGTCCCCGGCAAGGTGGACATCGCCAGCGGCAGGCTGCAGATGTTCCCGGTGGACGGCGGCAAGGCGGCGTTCGGCGCCTTCGTCTATGCGCCCGATGGCAAGGGCTCGTACTACGTGTCGAACGAAGGCGCGAAACACATGACCCTGCGCAACCACGATGTCGCCAACAACAGCTTCCAGGACTTCGGCACCGGCAGCGACGCCGACGTGAATGAATTCGGTCTCGCCAGCGACGGTCGCCACCTGGCCTATTCGGAAATCCAGCCCGGCGCCGATCGCCTGCACGTATTGGCGTTGCCGGCGCACAAGCCGTTGGACGTGCCGCCGCTGCCGGCCGGCCGCATCCACGAGTTGGGTTTTTCGCCGGACGGCAGGCGCCTGGCCTTCACCATGTACACGCCCAACCTGCCGGGCGAGGTCTATGTGTTCGACCTGGAAAACGGCGACCTGATTCGCTGGACGATCGGCGATCGCGACGACTAGTTGCCGGAGCGGATGAATTCCAGCGCCTGCGCCGACATCTCGGGCGCGGGCATCAGCCAGTGGTCGATGAGCAGGAAGGCGAACAACGCCATCAGGTACCAGATGGAATAACCGAATACCTGCATCGCGAACGCTTCCGACGGCGGCCGCATCAGCCGGATCGCGTAGTAGAGGAACACCAGTCCCAGCACCAGCGCGCCGCCGAGGTAGAAAACGCCGCTCATGCCGGTGATCACCGGCAGCATCGTCACCAGCACCAGCAGCACGGTGAAGAACAGGATCTGCCAGCGCGTGTATTCCACGCCATGCGTGACCGGCAGCATCGGGATCATCGCGCGGGCGTAGTCCTCGCGTCGGAAGATCGCCAGCGCCCAGAAGTGCGGCGGCGTCCACACGAAGATGATCAGCACCAGCAGCAGGGCATAGGGGTGCAACTGGTTGGTGATGGCGACCCAGCCCAGGGCGGGCGGCGCGGCGCCGGCCAGGCCGCCGATCACGATGTTCTGCGGCGTGGCGCGCTTGAGGTAGCCGGTGTAGATGATCGCGTAGCCGATCAGCGAGGCGAAGGTAAGCACCGCGCACAGCGCATTCACGAACAATCCCAGCAGTAGCATCGACAGTGCGCCCAGCACGATCGCGAACACCAGCACCTGGCGCGAACTCAGCGACCCCGTGGGCAGCGGCCGATGCGAAGTGCGCGCCATCAGGGCATCGATGCGTTGGTCCAGCAAATGGTTGATCGCCGCTGCAGACGCGGCAGCGAGCCAGATGCCGAGACTGCCGAAAAGTATTTCCTTCCAGACACCGGCAAGCGCGGGCGACGCGAGTTGCGATCGCGACATGTCGCCGCTGCCCGACAGGCCCATCAGCCAGGCCACCGACTGGAAACCTTCGGGGATGCGGGCGTCGGGCGTGGCGAGCAGCATGCCGATGATCGCCGTGAAGACAATCAGGGCGACCACGCGCGGTTTGGTCAATTGCCAGTACTGGCCGAAGGAAGGAGGCATCGGCCTATTGTATTACTGCGGGGCGCGCAGCCGGGCCAGAAGCCCGATTACCACGAACAAAAGCAGCGCGGCGCCGGCCGTGTGCGCGGTGGCGACCCACAAGGGCAGGCCAAGCATCACGTTGGCGATGCCCAGGCCGACTTGTGCCAGCAGCAGGAATAGCAGTGCGCTTCCCCAGAACACCAGGCCGGGCGTTCGCAGCATTCGGATCGCCACCACCAGGAAGTGTCCGAAGACCAGCAGCGCCATCATCCGGTGCGCCAGCTGGATCGCCACGCGCGCCGGGCCGTCGAGCACGCCGCCTTCATAGTCCACGCCGATGCCGCGCCACAGGACGAAAGCCTCGCGGAAATCATGGGCTGGCCACCACTGGCCAAGGCACTTGGGAAAATCCGCGCCACAAGACAGCGCTGCATAGTTGCTGCTGGTCCAGCCGCCCAGTGCGATCTGCACCACCAGCAGGACCAGTCCGATCCAGAGCAGCCGACGCAGTTTGGGCGCGACGGCCTGCACCAGCGACGACCCCGGCGTCGTGCCCCACGCCAACCAGGTCAGCAGCGACAAGGTCGCCAGCCCGCCCAGCAAGTGCGACATCACCACCACCGGCTTCAGCAGCCAGGTCACTGTCCACATGCCGAGGATCGCCTGCACGATCACCACCATCAGCGCGATGGTGGACAGGCGCGACGCATCGGCGTTGGACCAGCGGATGGCATCTACCAACAGGATCAGCTGCCCCGCCAACACCAGCACTGCGGCCGCGACGTAATGGGCGCCGATGTAGGCCGGTATCGATGCCGCCACCAGCAAGGACGCCGCCACGATGCCGGGGATGCCCCAGGCGCGCTTGCGGGCCGCCAGCAGGCTCAGCACCAGTATCAGCAGGCCGAGGCTCGCCGCGAGATGACGGTGGAATTGTTCGCGCCAGGTCTTGGTGCTTTCCACCGCACGGTCGAAGGTGGCGTTGGCCTGCGCGATTTCATGTTCGTGCACCGGCCAGGCGGCCCGGCCGTAACAGGTCGGCCAATCGGGGCAGCTCAGGCCGGCGTTGGACAGGCGCACGAAGGCGCCGAACACGATGATGCCCAGCGCCAGCAACACCGCGATCCAGGCCAGCCGATGGAAATGCTTGTGCGGGCTGTTCATTTCACCAGTTTCCCGAGGTCTTTCTTCATGCCGGCGGGATCGAAGCCGGGGTGGTACTGCAACGCAACGAAACCTCCCGGATCGACCAGATAGGCAGGCACGGCATCGACTCGCGCGGCTTCAGGCAGCAGCGCGGCAAGGCGCGCATCGGGCTGCATGCGGACCAGGCGCCGGAACTGCACGTCGCCGGCCGGCAACTCGCCAAACCAGAGCACGTCGATGCGATCGGCCTTGCGGCCCTGGGTCAGCCAGAGGCGATGCAACTGGTCGAGCACCTTGCTGCACTCACTGGTGCAGGCCGGGTCGGGCACCACCACGATGCGCCACAGATTGAGCTCGGGCCGCCAGGTGTAGTCCTTGCCATCCGCGGTCTTCAGCGCCATGCCACTCAGGTCGATGGGCGGTTGCAACAGGGTGCCGACGTTGCGGCTTTGCGGCGGCGTCCACCCGGTGAAGCGCAGGAAGGCGGCAATGCCGAACGGCGCAAAGAACATCAGCGCGATCAGCAGCAGGATGAACCGGGATCGGGTTTGCGAGGGACGCGGGGGAGTGCTCATGGGCGGCGGCGGAAAATTCCGAAATAAAGGGAGATCGACAAGGTGACCAGCGCCAGTCCAAACCATTGCACGGCATAGCCGCGGTGGCGCTCGGGCGGCAGTGTATTGGGAAGCACGTCCAGATCGCGTGCGTATCCTATCGGCAATGCCGGATCCAGGCGCAGCACGCGGGGCGCGAGCGACAGGTGCAGGCCGGCGGACAAGGACGGCAGGTCAACCCGGGTCAGCAGCCAGGCGCCGGGCGCCGCTTCGGTATAGGCCGGCCCCAGCGCCAGGCCGGTGGACGGCGGCGGGCTGAGCAGGCCGGACAGGGTTTGCGGCCCTGCCGGTATTGAAGCCTTGGGAAGCCGGCGATCGCCGGGCAGGGCCAGCCAGCCCAGGTCGACCAGCAAGGGTGCGCCGGCTTCGGGCTGGAAGGCAGCGAACACGCGTACGCCCACGCTGGGCCCGCGGCGCTGGTTGTCGAGCAACAACACGGGGCCGTCCAGGAAGCGGCCGGCGCCTTCGGACCAGTCGTAGCCGAGCGGCCGTGCGGCGGCCGACAGGGGCTGCGCCTGCTTGCGTGCCAACGCGGCATCCACGTTCAGCAAGATCCGCTGCTTCTCGATTCCACGGCCCAGCTGCCACTGGCCCAGGCCGGCGAATCCGGCCGCAAGCAGCAGTCCAGCCAACAGCAAGGCCAGTCGTGTTTTCACGACAAGCTGTCGCCGCGGGAGGATAATGCACGGATCGAAACGTCCGGGACTCCCGACATGCAAAAACTCCTGATCATCGCGTTCCTCATCGTGATCCTGTGGAACCTCGGCGCCGGCCTGTATTACATGATGGTGGACAAGGGGACCACGGACCGCACGGTGCGTTCGCTCAGCTGGCGCATCGGCGTGTCCGTCGCGCTGATCGTGCTGGTCACTGCGGGCATCTTCACCGGCGTCATCAAGCCGCACGGCATCTACCACTGACACCCGGGCCGCTTCGGAAAAAAAGGCCGGCAATGCCGGCCTTTTTCATTTCCGCGCCCGACTCGCCCCGGCCGTGGCCGGGCGGCGGTCAAAGCACGTAGACGAACAGGAACAGGCCAAGCCAGACCACGTCCACGAAGTGCCAGTACCAGGCCACCGCCTCGAACGCGAAGTGATGGTCCTTGCTGAAGTGGCCCTTCGCGCAACGCAGCCAGATCACCGACAACATGATCGCGCCAAGCGTTACATGCATGCCGTGAAAACCGGTGAGCATGAAGAAGGTGGAACCGTAGATGCCCGAGCCCAGCGTCAGGTTCAGCTCGGTGTAGGCGTGGTGGTATTCCTCGGCCTGGAAGAACAGGAACAGCGCGCCAAGCACGATGGTTGCGCCCAGCCAGAACAGCAGGCGGCCGCGCTGCGCGGCGCGCAAGGCGTGGTGGGCCAGGGTGATGGTGACGCCGGAGCTGAGCAGCAGCAGCGTATTGATCAGCGGCAGGCCCCAGGCCGGAATGGTTTCGAACTCGCCGCCGATGGCCGCCGGGCCATTCGCCGGCCAGCCGGCGCTGTAGCCGGTCCACAGGAACTGGTTGGTCAGCGCGCCGTCGCCTTCACCCGACAGCCATGGCAACGCGAATTGGCGGGCGTAGAACAGGGCGCCGAAGAACGCGGCGAAGAACATCACTTCCGAGAAGATGAACCACATCATCCCCATGCGGAACGAGGTGTCCACCTGCGGGTTGTACTTGCCCTGCAGCGACTCCGAGATGACGTCGCCGAACCACATGCCCAGCACGCCCAGCACCATCGCCAGGCCAACGAAGAACATGCTCTGGCCCCAGTCGTGGCCGTTCATCCAGTTGGCCACGCCGACCATCAGTACGAACAGCGCGATCGAACCCAGGAAGGGCCAGCGGCTGTGGTGCGGGACGTAATAGACGTTTGCGTCCGCGTGGTTGTCGTCGTGTGCTTGCGCGTGTGCCATGGGATTTCCCGGATCGTTGGGTTCTGGATGCGTTGGTTACGGGGCCGACGGGCTGGCCGCGACCGTGCCGGGCGTGGTGAGCTTCGCCGTGGCCGAATCGTTGATGTAGAAAGTATAGGACAGGGTGATCGTGGACACGTCCCCGGGCAGGGACGGATTGACGATGAAACGCACCGGCATCTGGCGTTCTTCGCCGGCCTTGAGCATCTGCTCGGTGAAGCAGAAGCACTCGGTCTTGGCGAAGAAGCCCGAGGCTTCCGTCGGTGCGATCGAGGGTGCCGCATTTCCAACGATCGCCGTCGCCGCCTTGTTGCGGGCCACGAACATCGCCTCGTACTGCTTGCCCGGCTGGACGACCATCGATTCCTGCACTGGCTTGAAGTCCCAGGGCAGCTTGGAATTGACGGTGCCGTCGAACTGGATGCGAACCTCGCGGGCGACCTGGGATGTCATGCCTGCAGCGGCCTGCGCGCCGATGGCGCCGCGCTCTAGCTTGATGCCGAACACTTTTTCGCAGGCCACGTTGTACAGCGGCACCAGCGAGAACGCGAACACGAACGAGCCCGCCGAAATCAGCGCGATGCGCTTCAGGGTGCGGGCGAGGTCGGGGGTCATTTCCCGCTCATCATCGAAACGAGGAACAACACGTACGACCCCACCGCGCAGGCAGCCGCGATCCAGGCGGTACGCCGGATCGCGGAGCGGTTGCTGGCGGGAGCCTTGTCAGACATCAGTGGGTGACGTCGCCGTGGGCGAGGTCGCCGTCCTTGATGACCGGCGGCGTGGTGAAGCTGTGGTGCGGCGGCGGCGAGGACAGGGTCCACTCCAGGCCGCGGGCGCCTTCCCAGACGCGGTCGGTGGCCTTGACGCCACCCTTGGCCGCTTTCCAGACGATGTAGGCGAACAACAGCTGCGAGATGCCGAAACCGAAGCCGCCGATCGACGACCACATGTTGAAGTCGGCGAACGCCGGGTTGTAGTCCGGCACGCGGCGCTGCATGCCAGCCAGGCCCAGGAAGTGCTGCGGGAAGAACAACAGGTTGACGAAGATCGTGCTGAGCCAGAAATGCCACTGGCCGAGCTTCTCGTTGTACATGTGCCCGGTCCACTTCGGCAGCCAGTAGTACACGCCGGCCATGATGCCGCACTCGGCGCCGGTCACCAGCACGTAGTGGAAGTGGGCAACCACGAAGTAGGTGTCGTGGTACTGGAAGTCAGCCGGCACGATGGCCAGCATCAGGCCCGAGAAACCGCCGATGGTGAACATGATGACGAAGCCCAGCGCGAACAGCATCGGGGTTTCGAAGGTCATCGAGCCGCGCCACATGGTGGTCGCCCAGTTGAACACCTTCACGCCGGTCGGGATGGCGATAAGCATCGTGGCGTACATGAAGTACAGCTCGCCGCCCAGCGGCATGCCGACCGTGAACATGTGGTGCGCCCAGACGATGAAGCTCAGGAAGGCGATCGAAGCGACCGCGTAGATCATTGCCTGGTATCCGAACAGCGGCTTGCGGGCGAAGGTCGGGATGATTTCCGACACGATGCCGAAGGCCGGCAGGATCATGATGTAGACCTCGGGATGGCCGAAGAACCAGAAGATGTGCTGGAACATCACCGGGTCACCACCACCTGCTGCATTGAAGAAACTCGTTCCGAAGAACTTGTCGGTCAGCAGCATGGTCACGGCGCCGGCGAGCACCGGCATCACCGCGATCAGCAGGAACGCGGTGATCAGCCAGCTCCAGACGAACACCGGCATCTTCAGCAGGTCCACGCCCGGGGCGCGCATGTTGAGGATGGTGGCGATGATGTTGATCGCGCCCATGATCGAGCTGACGCCCATCAGGTGGATGGCGAAGATCGCGAACGCGGTGTTGTTGCCGCCTTGCAGCGACAGCGGCGGATACAGGGTCCAGCCGCCGGCCGGGCCGCCGCCGCCAATGCCGAACGCCTGCAGGATCAGCGGCATCAGCAGCAGGGTGAAGGCGAACGGCAGGATCCAGAAGGACCAGTTGTTCATGCGCGGCAGGGCCATGTCCGGCGCGCCGATCATCATCGGCACCATCCAGTTGGCAAGGCCGACGAAGGCCGGCATGACCGCGCCGAAGATCATCACCAGCGCATGCGTGGTGGTCATCTGGTTGAAGAACTCGGGCGCCACGAACTGCAGGCCGGGCTGGAAGAGCTCGGCGCGGATGACCAGGGCCATGCTGCCGCCGATGAAGAACATCACCAGCGAGAAGACCAGGTACAGGGTACCGATGTCCTTGTGGTTGGTGGAGTGGAACCACCGCTGGAAGAAGCTCTGCTGGTGTCCATGATCGTGGGCATCATGGGCGGCGCTGTAATTAGCCATTTCGCTTGCCTCTGGGAATGTTTCGATTCGAATTCGGTGGATTACTGGACGGCGACGGCTGCTGCGGTTTCGCCGCCGGCAGCCTTCTGTTCGGCCAGCCAGGTCTGGTACTCAGCCTTTGGCAGCACCTTCACGACGATCGGCATGAAGCCGTGGTCCTTGCCGCACAGTTCCGCGCAGACGCCGCGGTAGGTGCCGGGCTCGCTGACCTCGGTCCAGGCTTCGTTGATCACGCCCGGGATGGCGTCCTGCTTCCAGCCCAGGGCCGGAACCCACCAGGCGTGGATCACGTCGTCGGCGGTGACCACGAAGCGGACCCGGGTGTCGGCCGGCAACACCAGCGGACGATCCACGTCGCGCAGGTAATGCGGCACGGCCTTTTCGTCGGGAATCGAGCCGGCCTGGCGGATCCGGTCGGATTCACGGTCGAGGCGGCTGATGAAGTCGACGTCCTGGCCCACGTACTCGTAGCGCCACATCCACTGGTAGCCGGTGATCTTGATGGTCATCTCGGCCGGCTTGGCGTCGTGGTCGGCGTTGTACTGGGCCACCACCATGCGGGTAGCCGGGATGGCCGAGCCGATCAGGATCAGGATCGGGACGACCGTCCAGATGGCTTCGAGCACCGTGCTGTGGGTGAAATTGGTGTCCGGCACCGCGCCCTTGGACTTGCGGAACTTGAACATCGCATAGGCCATCGCCCCGAACACGATGATGCCGATGACCACGCAGATCCACAGCATGATCATGTGCGCGTGGTAGGCGTTCTGGGAGGTGGCGGTGACGCCGGGCGTCATGTTCAGCTGCCAGCGCGCCGGCTCGGTCACATGGGCGGCCCAGGCGTTGGAACTGGCCAGGGCCAGCACGCCGGCGGCGTAACGGACCAGGCGCGGGGCTTTCATCACTGCATTCATCGGACCTACCTCGAACTGTGATCTGTGCTGGGCAGCGGCCTGTCGGCCGTCGCCATGAATTGTTTCAATGGGGTCGAAGCTGCCGCGCGCCGGGCGCGCGCCGCGCAAATGCGCGACGCAGGCAGGACAAGGCCGCAAAACGTGCGAATTTTACGCTCCCACCCGGCATGGCGGCAAGCCAATGCGCGTAGCGTACCGCCCCCCTAGTGAAGGAATCCTCGTGGGCGCGGCTGTTTAGGCGACCGGAATTCTTTGCCCGGCCGAGTCCCGAAGACTAGAATTGCGCTTTGCCAGCGCCACTTGGCCGCCGCCGGGACCCCTGTGACCCCCATCATCAGCCCAGAACTACCCACGGCGATGCCGCCGCTCCGCCGCCGCATCACCGCCGCCTACCTGCGCGACGAGACCGAGCACCTGGAAGAATTGCTCGACCAGG
>JAPLSI010000012.1 GCA_026398715.1 Gammaproteobacteria bacterium | reverse complement strand
CGGCACGGGCGGTCTGCAGGTTCAGTTCCACCAGCTTTTCCACGCCACCGAAGGCCTTCTGGCCCAGAGCGACAGCGGTGTCCAGATTGGATTGGGCGGCGGCGGCGAATTGGTCGGCATTGATCATGGTGAGCAGTCCTTTTGTGGAAAGAGGATGCCGGTGGACCCGGCTTTGCTGCACTGCAGCATTGTTGCCAGTATAGAGGGTGCGCCCGGGATTGCAAGCGGTCATGCTGCGATGCAGCATGGATTAGATCGAAAGCTCTAATCAAAAAAAACCCGGTGGGATCACCACCGGGATGGAAGGTACCGGAAAGCGTTCTTTCACAAGGTACCGAGGAGACAACCAGTCACGAACCCTTGAAGACAAGGGCACGCATCCGGAAAGATCAGGTCGGAAGACGAAAGTTCAATCGGCAGATCAACAAATTCAATTTCAATTCTTCTGGTTCCGGTTCTGATCCGGGTGGTTCATCGCCTCGAAGTTGGCCTCGGCCACACTCAGCGCCTGCTTGGCGGCCTGCTGGACATTGACCAGCGCACCGTTGGCGGCCACGACGGCCTGCTTGATCATGGCCAGCGACTCTTCGCCGCCGGCGGGTGCGTTCTTCACGGCAGCATCCACCAGCCCCAGGATCTTCTCCTGTGCGACAGCCATCTGCGACTCGACCAGCTTCGACATCTCCGACTGCGTGCTGGTGGCGATGTCATAGACCTGCCGGCCGTACGCGGTGACCTTCTCGGCCGCGGGTTGCACCAGATCGGCCTGTAGCGCGGCCAGGGACTGCGGATCCTTGGCGGCCAGCAGGGCCTTGGACTGCTCCACCGAGTCGCCCATCGCCGCGCGCACCGCCTGCAGATTCAGTTCGACCAGTTTCTCGACGCCCTCGAAGCTCTTGCGGGCGAGTTCGACCAGTGCATCCAGGTTGGCCTTGTTGGCGGCAGCGAATTGTTCCGGGGTCAGCATGGTGAATCTCCAGTGGCGGGACTTGGGACTGCGTGCAAGTCACAGGCAGTGCGATTGCTGCATTGCAACAATATGTGACTATAGGGGCGCCAAGCGGCTGGATCAAGCCTTGGTCACAATGTCGCGATGCGCGCCTACTACGCCGACCATTTTGTACTGCCTCTGCCATCCGGGCACCGGTTTCCGATGCAGAAATACCGCCTGTTGCGCGATGCGATCGTGGCGGAGCTGCCCGCCGTGCGCCTCGAACAGGCGCCGCTGGCGACCGAAGGCGAACTGGCACTGGTGCACACGCCTGGCTACGTGGACGCGGTGCTGCAAGGCACGCTCAGCGCGGCACAGCAGCGCGAGATCGGCTTCCCCTGGTCACCGGCCATGGCCGAGCGGGCACGCCGTTCGGTCGGTGCCACGGTCAGCGCGGCCAGGGACGCGCTGCGCGAAGGCATCGCCGCGAATCTGGCCGGCGGCACCCACCATGCCAGCGCCGACACCGGCAGCGGCTACTGTGTCTTCAACGATCTGGCGGTCGCCGCCCGGCTGATGCAGGCCGAGTGGCGCGGCCCGCAGCGCCGACCGCTCCGGGTCGCGGTGGTCGATCTGGATGTCCACCAGGGCAATGGCACCGCCGCCATCTTCCGCGAGGACCCGACGGTCTACACGCTGTCGATGCATGGCGCCAGGAACTTTCCGTTCCGCAAGGTGGCTGGCAATCTCGATGTCGATCTGCCCGACGGCTGCACGGACGGGCCGTACCTGGCGGCGCTCGACGACGCACTGGAGCAGCTCTGGCAGGACCACGCGGACCAGCCACCGGAGCTCGTCTTCTACCAGGCCGGGGCCGATCCGCACGAAGGCGACCGCCTTGGCCGCCTGAAGATCACCGCCGCCGGCCTGGCCGAACGGGACCGGCGTGTCTTCGACGCCTGCCGGTCGCGCGGCATCCCGGTCGTGCTGACGATGGGCGGCGGCTACGGCCATGTCATCGAGGACACGGTGGCCGTGCAGCTGCAGACCTACCGCGAAGCGCTGGCCACCTGGCACCGCTGCAACCCCGGCAAACCCGAGGTGCCGGCCATGCTGCATCGCGGAAATAATGCGACGCACCACACCGACACCCCGAACTGAAAGCGCCCCCATGCTCACCGACGAACAGCGCCGCACTGCCGTGGACGACGCCATCACTTCCCGACGTTCGATGCGCGCCTATCTGCCGACGCCCGTGCCGCGCGAGACCATCGAGGACATCCTGCAGGTCGCCTCGCGGGCGCCGTCAGGCACCAACACGCAGCCATGGAAGGTGCACGTGCTGACCGGCGCCTCCCTGGAGGCCCTCGGCGCCAGCATCCTGGCCGCGCACGACGACCCGGCCGTCGCCGCGACCCACACCGAGGAATACGCCTACTACCCGACCCAGTGGCAGTCGCCCTACATCGACCGCCGCCGCAAGGTCGGCTGGGACCTGTACGGCCTGCTCGGGCTGGCGAAGACCGACAAGGCCGGCATGCACCGCCAGCATGGCCGCAACTACACCTTCTTCGACGCCCCGGTCGGCCTGATCTTCACCATCGACCGCGTGATGCAGCAGGGCTCATGGCTCGACTACGGCATGTTCCTGGAAAACATCATGGTCGCGGCCCGCGGTCGCGGCCTCGACACCTGCCCGCAGGCCGCCTTCACGCAGTACCACCGCCTGATCGCCGAACACCTCGGCCTCGGCGCGCACGAGATGGTGGTCTGCGGCATGGCGCTTGGTTACGCCGATCCGGATGCCGTGGAGAACACGCTGGTGACGGAGCGTGCGCCGGTGAGCGAGTTCGCGCGGTTTCATGGCTGATGGGCTGATGTTCGTCTGCAACCACATCACCGGATTCGC
>JAPLSI010000135.1 GCA_026398715.1 Gammaproteobacteria bacterium | reverse complement strand
GCACAGGAGGCCGGCCAGGGATGGCCGGCCGGTCGACCCTGAGTCCGCATGGAGCGGCTACGCCGGGGCGACCAGGGCGAACCCATCCCCCGGCGCCGTCGAGCGTTCGCAAAACGAACTAAGGGTGTGCGGAGTCGTCTTCGACGCCCAGCCAGTTCTTGGTGGGCAGGCCGAGCACGCGGTCCATCAGGGAGGGCAGCAGGCCCGAGGGGGCAGCGCTTTCCGAGTTCCAGAGCACCACCATGCCGACGTCTTCGGCCGGCAACATTGCGATCAGGCCGCGGTAGCCCTGCACGGCGCCGCCGTGGAAGACCATGGTGTGGCCGGAGTAATTGAACACCCGGAAGCCCAGGCCGTAGTACGCGTTGTTGAGCCGCTCGCGTCGCCAGGGCGAGCCGCGCAGCTCGCCCGGCGTGTTCACCTGGGGTGTGTGGATCTGGTTGAGGACGCTGTCGCTCAGCACGTCCTGGCGATGTCCGGTCTGGGCGATCAGCCACTGCGCCATGTCGTGGATGCTGGCGTTGACGCCTGCGGCCGGCGGTACGCGGTAGTAGGTGTCCTTCGGCTTCACCGGCACCCAGCCGCCGCGTCCGCGTACGTGCGGTCGCGCCCAGCTGGTGCTCGATTCCAGCGCCTCGCGGCCGTAGGTGCTGTTGTACATGCCCAGCGGATGGAAGATGCGCTTCTCGACCTGGTGGGAATAGAAATCGCCGGTGGCCGCGAAGACGAGGTCACCGATCAGGCTGAAGGCGACGTTCTGGTAGGCGTAGCAATCACCGGGCGTGCAGGCCATCGGCGCACTGGACAGGCGCTCGGCCAGCAGCGGGTAGGGCGCGTTGTTTTCCAGGTCGCGGTCGTAGGTGTTGTGGGTAACGCCAACGCGATGGCTCAGCACGTCGCGCACGGTCACCTTGCTGGCGCTGGCGTAGTCGCGCAGCTTGAAGGCCGGCAGCTGGTTGATGATCGGGTTGTCCCAGCTCATCGCGCCTTCCGACACCAGCTGCGCGGTCAGCGTGGCGGCGAAGCCCTTCGACAATGAGGCCAGGCGAAACACGGTGTCGGTGTTTACACGCTGTCCGCCGGGCGCGCCGGTCACGCCGAAAGCGCGCAAGGAAACCACTTTCCCGTTCTGCACGATGGCGATCGACAGGCCCGGCAAGTTCTTCTGCGTGACCAGTTGTTCGGCCAAGCGCTCGACCTGTCGCGCCGACGCGGTGATGTCGGGCACGCCCGGTCGCGCGCGCGCCGCGTTCGTGGCGGCGGCCGCGGCCGAAGCGAGTGTCGCTGCCGGCTTGGCGGCAGGTTTCTTCGAACCTGCGGCCTGGCTGTCGGTCGCCGGCAGGGCGGGGCCCAGCGCCAGGCAAACCAGTGCGGCAAGGCATGCTTTCTTGTGCGTCATGTCCAACGTATGCTTCGCGGGAGTGAAGCGCCATTCTAGCCTTGCGCCTCACACACTGGCCTGAACAAATAAAGGGGTTGCGACATGATTGGCATTTTGGTGATCCTGGGCTTGCTGGTGGTCGCGGCCTTCTGGGCCGTCGGCATCTACAACGGTTTGATAACAAGTCGGAACGCGTACAAGAACGCTTTCGCGCAGATCGACGTGCAGCTGACCCGCCGCTACGACCTGATCCCCAACCTGGTGGAAGTCGCCAAGGGCTACATGGCGCACGAGCGCGAGACGCTCGAGGCCGTCATCAAGGCCCGTGCCGCCGCCGTCAGCGGCCTCGCCGCCGCCAAGGCCGATCCCGGCGACGCTGCCGCCATGCAGAACCTCGCTGCGGCCGACCAGGGCCTGACCGGCGCGCTCAGCCGCCTGATGGTGGTCAGCGAGGCGTATCCGGACCTGAAGGCCAACCAGAACATGATGCAGTTGTCGGAGGAGCTGACCTCCACCGAAAACCGCGTCGCCTTCGCCCGCCAGGCCTTCAACGATTCGGTGATGGCCTACAACAACAAGCGCGAAGTGTTCCCGTCCAGCATCGTCGCCGGCATGTTCAACTTCGTCGCGGCCGCCCTGCTTGAAATCACCGAGCCGGCCAAGCGCGAGGCGCCGAAGGTTTCGTTCTGAACTTCTTCGAGCGCCAGGACCAGGCGCGACGCCAGTCGAAGCGCCTGATCATCCTGTTCGCGATGGCCGTGCTGGCCATCGTGGCGGCGGTGGATGTCGTGCTTTTGTTCGTGATGGGCGGCGCGGCCGAGGACGGCATCTCGCTGGGCGGCCTGCTGGCCGCCAGCGTGGTCACGCTGACTATCATCGGCGCCGCCAGCATGTTCCGTACCGCGTCGCTGCGGACCGGCGGCGGGGCGGTGGCGCAGCAGATGGGCGCCACCCCGGTCGCCGAGGACACCACCGACTTCAACCTGCGCCGGCTGCGCAACGTGGTGGAAGAGATCGCCATCGCGTCCGGCGTGCCGGTGCCGCAGATCTTCGTGCTGGAAGAAGAATCCGCCATCAACGCCTTCGCCGCGGGCTACGCGCCCAGCGACGCCAGCATCACGGTTACCCGAGGCGCCTTGAACCGCCTCAACCGCGACGAGCTGCAGGGCGTGATCGCGCACGAGTTCAGCCATATCCTCAACGGCGACATGCGGCTCAACATCCGGTTGATCGGCCTGCTGTTCGGCATCCTGGTGCTGGCGCTGATCGGCCGGAAGATCCTCGAGCACGGCCGCTTCGGTCGCTCGAAGGACACCGCGCCGCTGATCGCCGTGGCCATCGGCCTGCTGGTCGTCGGCTACGTCGGATTGTTCTTCGGCCGACTGATCAAGGCCGGCCTCAGCCGCCAGCGCGAGTACCTGGCCGATGCATCGGCCGTGCAGTTCACGCGGCAGACCCGCGGCATTGCCGGTGCGCTGAAGAAACTTGCGGGCCTGCCCGAGGGGTCGAAGCTGGCCAATGCCGATACCGAGGAAGTCAGCCACATGTTGTTCGGCGAGGGCCTGAAGCTGTCGAGCATGATGGCCACGCACCCGCCGTTGCTGCAGCGCATCCAGGCGCTGGACCCGAGCTTCAAGGGCGATGCGCTGCGCGAGCTGGAAGCACGTTGGTCGATGACCCCGCCGAACGGCCTGGACGAGGACGCCGCGATGGGCCTGGGCGCCTATGCACCGCCGCCGTTGCCCGGCGCGCGCAGCCAGGTCAACCTGACCCCGCCCAGCGTGATCGCGCAGGTCGGCTCGCCGCAGGCCGACGACTACCGTCGCGCCAGCAGCATCAACGACAACATCCCGGACGTGTTGCAGCGCGCGGCGCGCGACCAGTCCGATGTCATCCCGCTGTTGTACGGCTTGCTGCACGCTGCGGCCGGCCCGGCGCGCGACGCGCAGCAGTACGAACTGGTTGCACGCACCGATCGTCGCTGCGCCGAACAGTCGCTCGACTACGCCGACAGCATGGCCGACCTGAATCCGATCCTGCGCCTGCCGCTGGCCTCGCTTGCCTTCCCGCTGTTGCGGCGCCGGCCGCGGCCTGAGTTGCAGCATTTCATGGACACGGTGTTTGCGCTGGTGCATGCCGATGGCAAGGTGGACCTGTTCGAATATTGCCTCGGCCGCCTGTTGCAGACGCAGGTGTCCGAATCGCTCGATCCGTCGCGCGCCTGGGTGTCGGGCAACAAGCGGCTGGCCGATTGCACGGCGTCAGCCACCACCTTGTTCGCCATCGTGGCGCAGGCCGGGCACGAAAATCCGGCCGATGCACCGCGCGCTTACGTCGCGGGACTGGCACGGGTATTCCCGCGCCTCAACGCACCCTACCAGCCGCCGAAGGACATGCTGGGCGCACTGGATGCGATCTGGCCGGAGCTCGATGCGCTACAGCCCTTGGGCAAGGAATTGCTGATGGAAGGCATCGTCACCGCGATCAGCCACGACGGCCGCGTCAATGTCGCCGAAGCCGAGCTGCTGCGCACCATTTGCGCGTCGCTGCATTGCCCCTTGCCGCCGATGCTGGACCAGCCGGAATCGCGCTTGTCCTGATCGGTCGTCCCGGTTCAGCGCTTGAGTTCGAGCGTGTAGTCGCCGATCACGTCGGAAGCAAGCGTACCTGCGCGAATGATGTACTCGCCGGTTTCCGGCAGCGTGCGGTCAACCTTCTCGTCGTCGTAGCTTGGTTTCTCATCCGGGACGTATTCGGACACGCCATTTACCCGACGCCTCAAGGTGACGAAGGGTGTGAATTCGCCTGAAAGCATGGTGATGAGGATGTGCTCGCCGGCCCTTCCGCTGAAGCGGTACTCGTCGTAGTGCGATTCATCTGCAAGGGCCGGGTCGCTACGCTCGATTCGCCCGCGAATGGTTTCGCCGAAATCGATCAGGTCATCCTGGTCGCTGGAGGCTGAAGGCGTGGCGGTGCTGGACGGGGCGGAGGCAGGCTGCGCAGCGGCCCTCGGCTGCGAATCGGGCGCCTTCTGGATCGTGATCAATATGACCTGGTCTTCCATGCCGCCCAGGACGCTGATGCGGGCGTCGTCGGTGGCGATGACATGCATGCCCAGCAGGTCCAGCGCCTGCAGCGTGGATCCGGGGAAGCAGGCGTGGATTTCCTGGCCCAGCCTGGCGGCCCGCTCTGCGGGATCGCTGACCCCGTTCCACAGGCAGGAGTATTCCTCTTGTCCATCTACCGTGCACTCGTCGGCACCGGGAAGCGATCGCGTCGCCGGGCGGCTTTCGCCTTCGGATCCGGCTTCTTCAATGGATTCGAAGCCCGAGGGCGCCATCTCGGCCAAGGGTCGGATGCTGTCGCACATGCCGCTTCGGGCTTGCTGCGACCAGGGCAGCAGGAGCGCCGCTGCGAGAAAACCAACGAGAGTCTTGTCCATGCTCACCCCGGGGCTTACGGAAAGGAGACCGCGATTCGTGCCGCCCCCAAACTCTACCCGTGCCCACTGCCGGTTGCGAGTGGCCGTGGGCGTCAGACCAACCCGGTCGCGTAATACACGCCAATGATCACGAACACGGCCATGGTCTTGACCAGCGTGATCGCGAATATGTCCTTGTAGCTCTGGCGATGGGTCAGCCCGCACACGGCAAGCAGCGTGATCACCGCGCCATTGTGCGGCAGGGTGTCCATGCCGCCCGACGCCATCGCCGCCACGCGGTGCAGCACTTCCATCGGAATGCCGGCGGCGTTGGCGTTGGCGACGAAGGTGTCTGCCATCGCGGCCAGGGCGATGCTCATGCCGCCGGACGCGGAACCGGTCACGCCTGCCAGCGCAGTCACGGTGATGGCTTCATTCACCAGCGGATTCGGAATGGCGCGCAAGGCATCGGCAACGACCAGGAAGCCGGGCAGGGAGGCGATGACTGCGCCGAAGCCGTATTCCGATGCGGTGTTCATCGAGGCCAGTAACGCGCCGCCGATGGCCGCCTGGCTGCCCACGGCGAAGCGCTCGCGCACCTGCTTCCAGGCAAATACCAGCACCGTCAGGATGCCGATCAGCAACGCGCCCTCGACCGCCCAGATACCGGCGAGCTTGGACACTTCCTGCACGACCGGCTTCGGGTCGCCGATCACCGCCGGGATGAACTCGTGGCTGGCGCCATAGAACTGCGGGATATAGATGGTGAACAGCTTGTTGCTGATGCCGACCAGCAGCAGCGGCAGGATGGCGATGAAAGGATGGGCGAGGCGGCTGCTTTCGAAAGGGGCGGGTTCGTTGACCAGGTTGGTGCCGTAGCCTTCGCCGGCGGCGAAGGCCTTGCGCCGCTGCCAGCCCAGGTAGCCCATGCCGGCGGCGAGGATGAAAGCGGCGCCGATGCAGCCCAGGATCGGCGCGGCCCAGGTGTCCGTGCCGAAAAAGGTGGTGGGGATGATGTTCTGGATCTGCGGCGTGCCCGGCAACGCGTCCATGGTGAAGGTAAAAGCGCCCACCGCGATGGTGGCGGGAATGAGGCGCTTGGGAATGTCGCTCTGGCGGAAGAGTTCGGCGGCGAAGGGATACACGGCGAACACCACCACGAACAGCGACACGCCGCCATAGGTAAGCAAGGCGCAGACCAGCACGATCGCCAGCATGGCGCGCTCGCCGCCAACCAGGCGGATGGTGGCCGCTACAATCGACTTTGAGAAACCCGACAGCTCGATCACCTTGCCGAAGATGGCGCCCAGCACGAACACCGGGAAGTACAGCTTCAGGAAGGCGACCATCTTTTCCATGAACAAGCCGGTGAACACCGGCGCCACCAGGTTGGGGTCGGTCAGCAGCACGGCGCCCATTGCCGCGACCGGCGCGAACAGGATGACGCTGTAGCCGCGGTATGCGACCACCATCAGGAAGCACAGGGCGGCCAGCACGATCACAAAGGCCATGCCTTCGTTCCTTCCGTTGTTCGTAGCGCGGAAGTGTCGGCAAAGTCTGGCGCCCGGCACACTGTACCAAGGTACAAGTGTTAGATCGGCGTTACGGCACTAGTCTGCAATGCAATTCGGCCAACCGGTCGTCTTCCGTTTCGAGAGGGGAGAACATGAAGCGCAACCACCTGAGCCTGGCCATCGGCCTGATCCTTGGCCTGTCCGTCACCGCCCACGCACAGGAAACGACTGCCAAGCCGGCCGATGCGGAAGCCGCAGCCGAGAACAAGGCCACGCTGGAAAAAGTCACTGTCACCGCGCGTCGTCGCGAGGAGACCTTGCAGGACGTGCCCGTCGCGGTCACCGCGTTTACGCCGGAGACCCTGGAAAAACTCAATATCCGTGACCTTGGCGACCTCGATGCCCAGGTTCCCAACCTCACCATCTATGCCGCACGCGGCAACAACTCCACCATCACTGCCTATATCCGCGCGGTCGGCCAGTCCGATCCGTTGTGGGGCGTTGACCCGGGCGTGGGCATCTACATGGACGACGTGTACATCGCGCGTCCGCAGGGCGGCTTGCTCGACGTGTTCGACGTCGGCCGCATCGAAGTTCTGCGCGGCCCGCAGGGCACGCTGTACGGCAAGAACACTGTCGGCGGCGCCATCAAGTACGTGTCGCGCGAGCTGCCGACCGACTTCGAGGGTTACGCTGAAGTGACCGCGGGCAGCTATGGCCAGGCCGACGTGAAGGCAGCCGTGGGTGGCTCGCTGGGCGGCGGCGTGCGCATGCGCCTGGCTGCTGCCAGCCTGACCCGCGGTGGTTTTGGTGAAAACATCAATACCGGCGTGGACGTCAGCGACAAGAACACCAAGGCCCTGCGCTTCACGATGGGCATGTTCCCGGACGGTGACAAGTTCGACGCCAGGATCGAGATGGACTACACGTCCGATACGTCCGGCGTTCGCGGCGCTCAGATGCTGACCACCAACCGCTTCGACCCGCGGGTGCCCGACCACCTGCCGCTGGAAGACCGCTACGACGTGCGCAGCGGCTTCTATCCGGACAACTCGACCACCGCCGGTGGCGCCTCGTTCGTCGCGAATTATCGCCCGAGCGAAAGCTGGTCGCTGAAGTCCATCAGCGCCTATCGCAAGTCCGACACCGAAACCTCGATCGACTTCGACACCCTGCCGGCCGAGCTGGCCGACGTGCATGCCGGTTACCACGACAAGCAGCTCAGCCAGGAATTCCAGGCAGCCTATGACGGCGGCGGCAAGTCGCGCGGCGTGTTCGGCGTGTACTGGTTCAAGGGCGAGGCCGGCGGCCTGGTCAGGAACATCTTCCTGCGCGGCGCCGACATTCCGCCGTTCTTCCCGAATCCGCCGGGCGCCGGTTTTGGCGGCCAGTACGGCACCACCGACGGCATCGTCTATACGAAAGCCATCGCGGTGTATGGCGACTGGAGCTATGCCTTCACCGACAGGTTCAGCCTGAGCGGCGGTGCACGCTGGACGCAGGAAGAAAAGAACGGCGTGGTCAACAACCAGAGCTTCGCCAACAACAAGTTCGCGGTGCCGACCCTTACCGTGGGCTTCGACAAGACCATCACCTTCACCAACCTGTCGCCCAAGGTTTCGCTCGACTACAAGCTGACCGACGACGTGCTGCTGTACGGCCTGTGGTCGCGTGGCTTCAAGTCCGGCGGCTACAACATCCGCGCCAGCGTATTGCCCAACTCGCAGCTGCCTTATGACGACGAACAGGTGGACAGCCTGGAAATCGGCAGCAAGATGGCCTTCCTCGAC
>JAPLSI010000062.1 GCA_026398715.1 Gammaproteobacteria bacterium | reverse complement strand
CGGCGTGGCGCCGGCCTGTGCGACCTGCAGCAGGATGGCGAGCTCGTCGGTGAAGGCGCGGCGCGTCAGCACGCCGGTCAGGGGATCGATGCTGACCTGATGCGCCAGTTGGGCCGAGTGGTCCTTCAGCTCCGCGTGCGCCCGCCCCATGCGTCGGCCCTCCTCGCGCAGGCGGAAGATGCGCAATCCAAGCGCGAACAAGCCCAGCACCGCGACGGCCGCCACGGCCCAGAGCCAGGGCGACACGGGCGCTGCACGCGCCGGTGCAGGTTTCGGTGCCAGCACGGGAGCGCTGGCGCGCGTCGCTTCATCCAGCGACATGAAGCGGCTGCTGATTGCCGACAACTGCGATTCGGCGCTGCGGCCGGCTAACTCGCCAACCTTGGCCAATCCGGCGAGGCGCGACTGCGCGGCGTAGGCTCGCTTGCTGGCAGCAAGCGCGTCGCTAGGGCGACGCAGCGCGGAATAGGCTTTTTCCTGCTCGACTGAAATGTTGCGGAGCACCTGGTCGAGCTTCAGTCGCTCGGCGGTTTCGAGCGCCTTCCCGAGCGGCACCAGAGCCTCTTCGAAACGCTTTTCCTGCACCAGCACCAGGCCCTGTGCAACGCGCAGGTCGGTGGCGAGCACTTCTTCCTGCATTTTTTGCGCGGTCCCCTCGGCGGTGCGCAGCATGGCGAGGCCTCGATCTGCTTCACCGGTCACCGCCAGGGCCTTGCCCAGGGCGAGCTGGCCGATCGCCTCACCCATCGGGCTCTTGGTGCGGATGAAGGCATCCAGGCCACGCTGCGCGGAGTCGCGCGCGGCCTGTGGCTGGCCGAGCTCGCGCAGCACATCGGCTTGCACCGCGAGGTTCAGGCCCAGCGGAAAGTCGGGCGGGGAAGGGCCCATCAGGACGATCGCGCGATCCACCGCGCGTCGCGCGGCGGGATAGTCCTCGAGGTTCATGAACAGTCTTGCAAGCGAGTAATAGCTTTCGGACTGGTCGATTGGCTTGCCGAATTTCAAGAACAACTCGAGCGCGGCCACCTGCACCTCGGTCGCTTCGGGCAGCCGGCCCCTGGCCTCCAGGACGCGGCCCAGTCCTCGCAGCGACGAAGCGACGCCCTTCTGGTCGTTGATGGCTTTCCAGAGAACGATGCTTTCACGAAATCGCGCTTCAGCTTCGTCCGGCCTGCCTGTGGCGGTGTCCACCAGGCCAAGCCCATAGATTGATGATGCTTCTTCGCGCCGGTCGCCGAAGCGACGGCTCATTTCAAGGGTTTCGGTTTCAATGGCGCGGCATTTGTCCATTTCGCCGGCCTGGTAGGCGGCGTTGCTGGCTTTGTCCTGCGTCTTTTTGTACAACTCGAATTCGGCCTGGGTACGCGGGGCGTCCGACGAGAGCGCCGTGCCAGTGAACGCGAACAGCGCTGCGGCAAATATCGTCCGCGCGAGGATGCTGGCTGCGACGCAGCCCCGCAACGGGCCGGCACAAAAACGGCGTGTTTGCTGGATCACGAACTCCCCCGCGTGTCCCCTTCCTGCAACGCTAGCATGGCATAGGGCGTGGAGCCATTCCGTACGGTCCGGGGTTCAGGCGGCTCGGGTACACTCGGCGACATCACTCTTACGCCAGGCCCGCCCCATGGACATCATCGGCATCCTCATCCTGATCGTCTGCATCTGGTTGTTCTTCAAGGTGGTCGGTGCGTTCTTCAAGATTGCGCTGGTCATTGCGGCCATCGCGGTGGCCTGGTACCTGCTTGCGCCGTTGCTCGGCATGCCGCGACCCTTCTAGCGACCGCTGGCGGCCGGCCTGTCATTCCACCGGCGAAACCGTTTCGCGCGCGCGCTGCTGCAGGCGCCACATCGCGGCATAGTGGCCGTCCAGCGCGATCAGTTGCGCGTGCGAGCCGCGCTCGACGATGTTGCCCGCGTCCATCACCAAAATCTGGTTCGCATCCATCACCGTGGAAAGCCGGTGCGCGATGATCAGTGTCGTGCGGCCAATGGCTATTCGGTCGAGCTCGGCCTGGATCGCCTTTTCGGACGCCGAGTCGAGCGCAGAGGTAGCCTCGTCGAATATCAGGATCGCCGGATTCTTCAGTAGCGCCCGAGCAATGGCAACCCGCTGCTTTTCGCCGCCCGACAATTTCAGGCCGCGTTCGCCGACCGATGTCTCGTAGCCATCGGGCAGTGACTGGATGAAATTGTGGATGTGCGCCGCTTGCGCCGCTGCCTCCACCTCTTCATCGCTGGCCGAGGGCCGGCCATACCGGATGTTGTAGCGCACCGTATCGTTGAACAGCACCGTGTCCTGCGGAACGATGCCGATGGCCGCCCGCACGGAATCCTGCTCGAGTTCGCGGATGTCGTGGCCGTCGATGCGGATGGCGCCGCTGCCAATGTCGTAGAAGCGGTAGAGCAAGCGGGCGAGGGTGGACTTGCCGCTGCCGGAGTGGCCGACCACCGCGACGCGATGGCCGGGCGGAATCTCGAAATGGATGCCGTGCAGGATTTCCCGGCGCGGATCGTAGCCGAAGTGCACGTCTTCGAACGAAACGCGCGGCTGCGTGGCCTGCAGCGCGGGTGAGCCGGCCCGGTCGCGTACTTCCTGCTTCTCGTCCAGCAGGCCCCACAGGCGTTCGATATTGGTCAGCGCCTGCTTCACCTCGCGATACATCATGCCGAGGTAGTTGAGCGGCATCGCCATTTGCAGCAGGTAAGCATTCACCAGCACGAGGTCGCCGACGCTCAGCTTGCCCGATACCACGCCCGCCGCGGCCTTGAACATCAATGCCGTCACGCCGATGGCGATGATGGCGCTCTGGCCGACGTTCAGCACGGCCAGCGTCTTGTAGCTCATGACGTTGGCTTCTTCCATCTTGCGCAGGCTGGCGTCATAGCGCTGGGCTTCGTGTTCCTCGTTGTTGAAGTACTTGACCGTTTCGTAGTTCAGCAGTGAATCCACCGCACTCGCGCTGGCGGCTGTATCGGCTTCCACCGAGGCGCGGTAGTAGCGCGTACGCCATTCGGTGACCTTGATGGTCCAGGCAACATAGGCGATCAACACGCCCAGCGTGATCAGGGCAAAGTAGATGTCGTACAGGTAGACCAGCACGGCGGTCACCAGCACGACTTCGATCAGGGTCGGGATGATGGTGTAGAGCGTCCAGTCGAGCAGGTCGGAGATGGCGCTGCCGCCGCGCTCCACGTCGCGGGTGACGCCGCCCGTTTGCCGGTTGAGATGGAAGCGCAAGGACAGCGCGTGCAAGTGGCGGAACACCGACAGCATCACCAGTCGCGACGACCGGGCCATCACGCGCGCGAACACGATCTGGCGCATCTCGGTGAACACGCGCTCCGACAGGCGCGCGCCGCCATAGGCGATCACCAGCGCCACCGGAATGACCGCCAGCGTGTTGGGTAGGCCCAGTGTATCGATCAGGCGCTTGAGCAGCATCGGCACGGCCAGGCCGGCGACCTTGGCGGTCAGCAGGAAAGCCATGGCGATGCCGATGCGGCCCGAGTAAGGCTTGAGGAACGGCAGCAGGCGGCGGATGACGCGCGACGACGTCCGCTCGCCTTCGGTCGTGGTCAAGGACTGGTCAAACGGATTGGCGCTCATCGGGGCAACTTTACCCGTTCTGTTAAACTGGCGCGCCTGCAGGCCCCGCCCCCGATGATCACCCACCTCAATATTTCCCGAGCCCGACTCGCCTTCATCCTGGGCGCGCTGGCGATGCTCGGCCCGTTTTCCATCGACACCATTTTTCCCGCCTTCGCGGTGATGGAAAACGACCTGCAGGTGAGCAAGGTCGCGATGCAGCAGACCATCAGCCTGTACCTGCTGGGCTATGCGGGCATGTCGCTGGTGCATGGGCCGCTGTCGGATGCGCTGGGGCGTCGACCGGTCATCCTGGTCGGCATAGCTGTTTTCGCGCTGGCGTCCGTGGGTTGCGCGATGTCCACCAGCATGACGCAAATACTTTTCTTCCGGGTCGTGCAGGGCTTGTCGGCCGGCGTCGGGCTTATTGTCGGCCGCGCTGTCGTACGCGATGCACTGGACGGGGACGATGCGCAGCGGCTGATGAGCCATATCTCGATGATCTTCGGCGTGGCGCCGGCGATCGCGCCGATCATCGGCGGCTGGATATTGGGCTGGAGCAACTGGCAGGCCATCTTCTGGTTCCTGTCGGCCTTCGCCCTGCTGCTGATGCTTGGCACGGCGCTGGCCTTGCCTGAAAGCCATCCGCGGGAACGTCGCCTGCCGCTGAACCTGAAAGCGATGGCCGTGGCCTACAAGGGCATCCTGGGCAGTGGACGATTCCGCTTGCTGGCGTTGGCCGGCACGGCGAATTTCGGCGCGCTGTTCCTGTACATCACCTCGGCGCCGGCTTTCGTGCTGGACATCCTGAAGCTCAACGAGCAGCAGTTCGGCTATTTCTTCGCGCCAACCATCGCCGGCATGATCCTGGGCGCCTTCATCAGCGGGCGTTCGGCCGGCAAGGTGACCGGTGTGCGACTGGCCAATATCGGCTTTCTGTTTTGCGGGCTGTCGGCGCTGTTCAATATTGCCTACAACCTGTATGCGCCGGAGCAACAACACTTGCCTTGGGCGGTGCTGCCGACGGTGCTCAGCGCGTTCGGCATCGCGTTGGTGTTTCCGATACTGACCATCGCCATCCTTGACCTGTATCCGACCATGCGCGGCACGGCCTCGTCGATGCAGGCCTTCGTGGGCCTGCTGTCGAATGCGCTGATTGCCGGCGTGTTGTCGCCGATGCTCAGTGACCATCCGATGCACCTGGCGCTCGGCGCGGCTGCGTTTTCAGCCGTTGCCTATGCGATGTGGCGCTGGTACCTGGCCCATTGCGACCGCTTCCCGGAAGCGAGCCCGAACGCGGCCAGCATGGAACCTACGGACGAGATGTAGCTGCGTTCGTGCGCTGCTGCCACCAGAAGACCGGCAAGCCAGCGAGCAACAACACTGCGCCCCACATCAGCGGCTCTGCGCCGGTCCCGACCAGGGCCCACAGGCTGTAAACCAATGCACCAATGGCGACCAGTTTGCGCAGGGGTGTCGCGCCCGGATGCAGGCGCCACCAGGCCATCACGCTGACCGCATAGGGCAGCAGCGCCGCCGCGGTGGACAGCAGGATGGAAAACGCGAAAAGGCTGACCAGCGATTTCGTGTAGTTCGACAGCACCAGGAAGCCGGCGAGTACCGAACTGAAGAGCAGGCCGGCCCATGGCGTGTTGCGCGCGTCCAGTTTCTTGAACCACTTCGGGAACAGCCCGTCGTTCGCCGCGGCCAGCGGTGTCTGGCCTTGCAACAGCACCCAGCCATTGAGCGCGCCGAAGCAGGAGATGGTGGCAACGATGCCCACGGCCACGCCGGCCCACGATCCCCAGAGGCGACTGGCGGCTTCGGCCATCGGCGCGGCGGAGACCTTCAACACGTCGGCCGGAAGCAATCCAATGACCACGGTGCAGGCGAGCATCGTGGCGAGGCCGGCGACCAGTACGCCAATGATGGTGGCGCGCGGCACGGTGCGTTCGGGGTCGCGGATGGATGTGCAGGGTACGGTCGCCGCTTCCAGGCCGAGGAAGGCCCATAGCGTAAGCGCCGCCACGGCGGTCGTGACCTGCATCAGCGGTTGGCCGCTGGGATTGAAGGGCTGGTACGAACCTGCATTGACGTAGGCGAGTCCGAGCAATCCAAACAGGACCAGCGGCACCAGTTTCAGCAGCGTGGTCAGCAGTTGCAGTCGTCCCGCTTCGCGGATGCCGGTGAGGTTGACGGCAGTACAGAAGGCCAGCGCGCCAATCGCGCAACTGGCGGCCTTGATCGGCGTGTCGGTGGCCGCAGGCACCACGGCGCCCAGGCTGCCGGCGAATGCGACTGACAGCGCCGCGTTTCCGGTCCAGTTGCAGATCCAGTAACTCCACGCGACCAGGAAGCCCGGTCCGTTGCCGAAGGCCGTGCGGGCGTAGGCGTAGGCGCCGCCCGTGGCGGGTATGTCCTTCGCCATCCAGGCATAGACCAGCGCCAGCAGCAGCGCGCCGACCAGAGTCACGCCCCAGCCGAGCAGGCTTGCGGCGCCGAAGGGTGCGAGGGTGGCGGGAAGCAGGAAGACGCCCGACCCGATCATGCTGCCGACTACCAGTGCGATTGCGGTCCACAGGCCCAGTGGGCGGCTTGGGGTGGTCATGCGGGCTCCGGGCAGGAAATGTCGGCCGAGTATGTCCTTTGCAGATGCCCGCGGGAAGGGTGCCGGGCCGCGGCAAACGAGGGCTTCTGCAGTAAACTTGGGGCACCGCCCACATGATCGGGCCGCGACGCCGGCCACCGCACGGGAGCTCGCCATTAGCACTATCCGATATGCCAACACCCGGCCCGAAGTCAGCGCCGAAGAAGCGATGACGCTTCCGGCGCGCTACTACACCGACCCGGAGCTCTTCCGCCGCGAACTGCAGGCCGTGCATCACGACATGTGGCTGCATGCCGGACGTCTGGAACAACTGCCGCAGGCGGGCAGTTATTTCCTGGTTCGCTTCGCAGGCGTCAACGTGATCGTGATGCGCGACCAGAACGGTGAAGTGGGCGCGTTCCACAATACCTGTCGCCACCGCGGCACGCTTTTGTGCAAGGAAGCCCAGGGCACCGTTGCCGGAAAGATTCGCTGTCCGTACCACGCGTGGACGTATGAGTTGGACGGCACCCTGGTTGGCGCGCCGAACATGGAAAAGGTCGAAGGCTTCCGCGTGGAGGACTATCCGCTGGGGAAAGTGGCGACAGCCATCTGGGACGGCCACGTCTTCATCAACCTGTCGCCGAATCCGATTCCATTTTCCGAGCATCTTGCCGGCCTCGACAAGAAGTTCGCGCCCTGGGAAATGGCGGGCCTGAAACTCGTCGAGCGCCGCGTCTACCATGCCAAGGCCAACTGGAAACTGATCTTCCAGAATTATTCCGAGTGCCTGCACTGTCCCATTGCGCACCCGCTGTTGAACAAGCTCTCGCACTACATGAGCGGCGACAACGAGCCGCCGCAGCCGACCTACCTGGGCGGCCGCATTGACCTTCGTCCAGGCGTCAAGACGCTGTCCATGGACGGCCAGAGCAATCGCGCGCATTTCCCCGGCATTTCCGAGGAAGACAGCAGGCATGTCTATTACTACGCGCTGCTGCCGAATTTCCTGCTGAACCTGCATCCCGACTACATGCTGACCTTCCAGCTGTGGCCAATGGCAGTGGACCAGACCGACATCGTCTGCGAATGGCATTTCCATCCCGATGAAATCGCCAAGCGCGACTTCGACCCGAAG
Organism: Gammaproteobacteria bacterium; assembly: GCA_026398715.1. Next base: position 5,511 of record JAPLSI010000062.1, on the reverse strand, counting down.
GGCGCGATCGATTTCTGGGAACTGACCAACCAGCAGGACTGGGAACTGTCCGACCGCGCGCAGGAAGGCATCTCGAACCACGGCTACCAGCCGGGGCCGTATTCCAACCGCGAGGAACTGTTGTTCGGGCTCGATCGCTGGGTGCTCGAACGCCTGGCGCGACTTGGCTGATGCCAAGGCTGCGCGAGACCCCGGAAGTCCGGCGCAGGCAGTTGATCGACGCGGCGATGCGTTCGATCGCGAAGTACGGCTACGCCGGCACGACGATTGAAACGATCTGCGATGAGGCGAAAGTCTCGCGCGGGCTGATCAACCATCACTTCGGCAGCAAGGAAGAGTTGATCCGGCAAAGCTACAAGGCGCTGCGCGATGAATGGATGGCGCAGACCCACGGCAGCCTGCTGGCGAATTACGACGAGCCCGAGGACAAGCTGAAGGCGATGATCCGGGTCAGCTTCGGCCCGACCATGTTCAAGACCGAGTACCTGGGGATTTGGGCCGGCTTCTGGAGCGCCATCGGCAAGTCGCCCGCGCTGCGCAAGCTCAATCGCGAGCTGTTCGAGAAAGATCGCGAGGCCTATCAGGAAATCTTCGAAGCCATTGCATACAAGCGCGGCAAGAAGGTGGACTCGCGCCGCGCTGCACTTTCGGTCATCGCGCTGATCGATGGCTTCTGGCTGGAGTGGTGCCTGGATCCGAAAGGCTTCACCGCCGAGGAAGCCGAGGACGCCTGCCTGAGCTTCGTGGCACAAACCTTCGCCTGATCGATCAACGATCGTTGGGTGGCGTCAGCTTGCGCCGCTCCGGTGAATAGAACGGACGCTCGACGATCCTGCAAGCCACCATCCGCCGCTGCCAGACCAGCTCGCGCTTGACGTAGATCTCCGCCCACAGAGCCTGCGTGCTGTCGAAGTGCGGCGCATCGACCATGGCCATGGCGATATTGCGCTTCAGCGTCGGCGACCACAGCGAGCAGGTGGTCGCGCCGACGACCTTGCCGCCGTGCTGGCGATCGTAGAGCAGGGCGTCGTGGGCCGGCTTCTTGCCGTCCACTTCAAGTCCCACCAGCTTGTGCTTCACGCCCGCTTGCTTCTGCGCCAGCAAGGCGCGCCGCCCGGTGAAATGACCCTTGTCGAAGTCCACCAGCCAGTCCATGCCCAGTTCGAGCGGCGAACGACCCCGGTTTACGCGCAAGGTGTATTCGGCATTGACGAATTCGGAGTCGGGCAGCAGCAGGCCGGCTTCGATGCGCGCCATCTCCAGCGCGGCGTAACCGATCGGGCGGATGCCGCGCGCTTCGCCGGCGGCGATCAATGCGTCCCACAGTCCGCGCGCGTTCTCCGGTGCGATCCACAGCTCGTAGCCGAGGTCGCCGGTGAAGCCCGTGCGCGAGACCATCACTTCGAAACCCAGCTCCGAGTAGTGGCCAATCTCGAACGGCTTGAGGTTCTCGACGCCGGCCAGGCCCATCTTCTTCAGCACCGCGCAGGAGGTCGGCCCCTGCAGGGCCAGCGCGGCCACCTCGGCGGTGATCTCGCGGATCGACACGTCGAAGCCGATCGCCGAATCCAGGAACCAGTCCAGCTGGCGCTCGGCGGTACATAGCCGGTACTTGTTCTTGCCCAGCTTGAAGATGGTGCCGTCGTCGATGGTATTGCCGTCGTCGTCGCACCACATCGTGTAGGTGACGCGATTGGATTTGAGCTTGCGTACGTCGCGCGTGACCAGCCGGCTCAGGAAAGCCTCGGCGTCCGGACCGCAGATGTCGTACTTGATCATCGGCGTCAGGTCGAACAGCGACGCGGTGTTGCGCACCGCGAAGTACTCGTGCTCGATCGACGAGAAATAGGTCAGGGTGTTGTAGCCGCTCCACATGCGGAACGCGCGCGTCTCGATGTAGGGCTCGTAGCATTCGTAGAAGGGCGTGACCAGCATCGGCTTGCGCCAGATCGGCGCGCCGCCATCGACCACGTGCTTGCTGATGGTGCTCATCGGGATGCTCCTGCCAGGACCTGGCGCGCGGCGTTGCGCCCGGCGATCCCCATCACGCCGCCGCCGGGATGGCAGCCGGCGCCGCACAGATACAGTCCGGCCATCGGCGTGGCGTGCTGCGCCGCGCCGGGCAGGGGACGAATGAAGAAGAACTGGTCGAATCCCATCGCCGCGTGGTGCCAGTGGCCACCGCTCATGCCGAACTGTTGTTCGATGTCGAAAGGCGTGACGAGTTCTGCGTGCTCGACAAGCTTGCCGATGCCGGGCGCGTAGGTTTCCAGCATCGCCATGATGGAAGCCAGGCAGGCCGCGCGGGATGCGTCGCGGGACGCGCTGTCGTCGTACGGCAGGAATTGCACCACGGCCGACAACACATGCCTGCCCGAGGGGGACAGCGAATTGTCGCGCACGCTGGGCAGGCTGATTTCCAGCATCGGTTCGGTCGGGTACTCGCGATACTTGCTCGGGTTGAAGGCGCGCTCGAGATAGTCCATCGACGGCCCGATCACCAGGCGGTCTCCGAGCGCTTCGGGGGCCAGGCCCTTGAACTTCGGCAATTCGCGCAGCGCCAGGTGCAGCTTTCCGGCGCGGCCACTCTGGCGAACATGGCTCAGCCTGCGCACGAAGCCGGTATCCAGGTGTGCGGGGCCGAGCAGAGTCATGAAGGTGGTCTGCGGGTCGGCGTTGGAGATTACCTGGCGCGCGCGAATGGCCTCGCCGGAAACCAGCTCGACGCCCACTGCACGATCGTCCTCCACCAACACGCGCTTCACGGGCGAGGACAGCCGAAGCTGCGCGCCCGCACTGGTGGCGGCGGCCGAGAAGGCTTGCGCCACCGCGCCCATGCCGCCGGCGGGCTGCGCCACGCCCTGGCCTTCGCCGCCGGCCAGGCCGGACAAACGGTAGAGGTAGGTCAGCACCGTACCCGGGGAACGCGGGCCCCATTCGGCGCCGAGGATCGCGTCCACCGCAATCGCGCCCTTCACCGCATCCGACTCGAAATATTCATCGAGCAGGTCGTAGATGTTCATGCCGAAGATGCGCATCAACTCGCGCATGTCCTCGCGGCCCATGCGGCGCACGCGCAGGGCGAGCTTGGCGAACTCGAACTTCTGCGCGAGGGTGTCGAATACCAGGCGCGGCGGAATCATCTGCCAGAACGGCAGCAGGGCCTTGGCAAAACGCGTCATCCGCGCCATGAAGGTCGCGTACGCCTCGATGTCCTTGGCAGACGCGCCAGTCAGCCCCGTATCGGTAAAGCGCAGCACCGAGCCATCCACGGAAAGCGCATGCGTCGGCAGTGCGCGCGCGGACAATTTGAGGCCGTGCTTTTCCAGCTGCAGCTCGTTAGCCAGCGCCTGTGGCAACGCGTGCAGGAAATGCGCCGCACCCGGCACCTTGTAGCCCGGCGAAAATTCGCGGTTGCGCGCGGCGCCGCCGGCTTCGGACGCGGCTTCCAGCACCAGTACCTTCTGCCCGGCGCGGGCGAGGGTGGCGGCGCAGGCGAGGCCGTTGTGGCCGGCGCCGATGATGATGCTGTCGAACTCAAATGTTGACTTCGGCATGTCAGTGGCTCCGGCCGAGGTCGCGCAGGATTTCACGCGCCGCATTCGCGCCTGGCGCGCCCATCACGCCGCCGCCAGGATGGGTCGACGACCCGCACAGGTAGACGTTTTTTACCGGCGTGCGGTATTGCGCATAGCCGGGCACCGGGCGGTTGAACATCAGCTGGTCCATGGTCAGTTCGCCCTGGAAGATGTTGCCCTCGGTCAGGCCGACTTCCTTCTCGATGTCGAGCGGGGTGCGGACCTCGGCGTGCAGGATCCTCTGCTTGAAGTCCGGGCTGTAGCGCGCGATGGCGTTGATGACGTTGTCGCCGAAGGCCTGCTTGAGCTCCGGCGTCCATTCGCCCTGGGCCAGCTTGTACGGGCAGTACTGCACGAATACCGACAGGAAGTGCTTGCCTTCCGGGGCCATGGTCGGGTCGATCAGCGAGGGCATGATCATGTCGATGTAGGGGATGGTCGACCAGCGGCCGTCCTTCCACTCGTCGTAGGCGCGCTCGACTTCGTCCAGTGATTCGCTGTAGTGCAGGTCGCCCTTCATCACCGGTGAATCCTTGGGGATGGAGGGGAAATCGGGCACGCCGTCGAGGGCGATATTGAGCTTTGCAGAAGAACCGCGGATGCGGAAGTTGCGCACGCGCTCGACGAACTCGGCCGGCAGGTCATTGGGGTCGATGACCTTCAGGAAGGTGCGCTTGACGTCGAGGTTGGAGACCACGACCGGCGCCAGTATCTCCTCGCCGCTTTCCAGTCGCACGCCGCGCGCCTTGCCGCCTTGCACGAGAATCTGTTCCACGCCGGCATCCACCATGATGCTGCCGCCGGAGGCCTTCAGCGATGCCGCCAGTGCCTGCGTGATCGCGCCCATGCCGCCGCGGGCAAATCCCCAGGAGCCAACCGCGTTGTCGACTTCACCCATGTAGTGATGCAGCAGCACGTAGGCGCTGCCAGGCGAGCGCGGGCCCAGTGCAGTACCGATGATCGAGCTGCCGGACAGGTGGCCCTTGATGACGTCGCTCTCGAAATATTCGTCGAGGTAATCGGCTGCGCTCATGGTGAAGAAGCGGATGGTGTCGTACATGCGCTGCTCGCCCATGGCGTGGAAGCGCTTGCCCAGGTACAGCAACTCCATCAAATCGCGTGGCTTGAACGAGGTCGGGTCGGGCGGCGTGCGCATCAGCAATGGCTTGATGAACTTGCACTGGCGCATCACGTCGTTGGAATAGCGGTGGTAGGCCTCGGCGTCGCGCTTCGAATGGCGGGCCATCTCGCGGCGTTTTGCATCCGGGTTGCGATACGCGGCGTAATGGTCGCCGTTCGCCATCATGGTGGCGCCGCCTTCGTACGGAATGATCTGAAGGCCGTATTTCGGCAACTCCAGCCCACGCATGATTTCCGGCCGCAGCAGGCTGCAGACGTAGGAGCAATTGGAGTAGGTGATGTCCTGGTAGATCTGCCGGCTGACCGCGGCGCCGCCGACCTTGTCGCTGCGCTCGAGCACCAATACCTTCAGGCCGCTGCGCGCCAGGTAGCACGCGGACACCAGGCCGTTGTGCCCGGCGCCGACCACGATCACGTCATACGATGCCTGCGCCATCCAGCCTCTCCCAGCCGTTCCGACCCAGGCCCGGGCCGTCGATTTCTTATTGTACGTCCGTTTAACAGGGAATGCGAAAGCGCCTGGAAACCCTGGGGATCAGGCTTTCGGGAGGGACAAGGTGTACACGAGGAACTCGTCGTCGCGTTGGTAGCCCAGCCCCACGTACAGGCTTTGAGCCGTCGTGTTGTCACGTGCGGTCTGCAGGAATATCTCGGCCGCGCCGGTGTCCACCGCCAGTTGCCGGGCGGCCTCCATCAAGGCGGTCGCCACGCCCTTGCCGCGGCCTGCGGGTTCGACGAAAAGGTCGTTGAGAATCCAGTTCGGCGCCATCGACAGGCTGGCGAACGCGGGATA
>JAPLSI010000090.1 GCA_026398715.1 Gammaproteobacteria bacterium | reverse complement strand
CGCCCCATCCGCTATCATCATGCTTTCAGCGGGAAGAGCCGATGCGCGTACTGGTCAGCAACGATGACGGCGTGGATGCCCCGGGAATCCGGCACCTGGCCGAGGCGTTGCGTGCGGCAGGGCACGAAGTGACGGTGGTCGCCCCGGACCGCGACCGGTCCGGCGCCAGCAACTCGCTCACCCTCGACCAGCCGATCCGCGCCTCGCGCCGCGGCAACGACACCTGGAGCGTTGCCGGCACGCCAACCGACTGCGTGCACCTGGCCTTGTCGGGCATGCTCGACAAGGACCCGGACATCGTTTTGTCGGGTATCAACAACACCTCCAACCTCGGTGACGACGTAATTTATTCGGGCACCGTTGCCGCCGCCATGGAAGGCCGCTGCCTGGGCCTGCCAGCCATCGCAGTGTCGCTGGCGACGGTAGACCACAAGGCCAAGCATTACGAAACCGCTGCGCGCGCCGCCGTTGAAATCACGGCGCGCCTGATCACCGACCCATTGCCCGCCGACACCATCCTCAACGTGAACGTGCCCGACCTTGCCTGGGGCGAAGTGCGCGGCTTCGAAGTCACGCGCCTGGGCAACCGCCATCGCGCCGAGCCCTGCATCCGCCAGGAAGATCCCCGCGGCCGCCCCATCTGGTGGATCGGACCTCCGGGTCCTGCGCAGGATTCCGGCGCAGGCACCGACTTCCATGCGGTGCGCAACGGCTATATTTCCATCACGCCCATCCACGTCGACCTGACTCGCTACCAGGCACTGGAAAATGTCGCGAGTTGGGTCAGCAGCCTTTCGGATTCGCTCAAGACCGACCGATGAATCCCCGATTCCACGCCAATCCGAGCGCCAACGGGCAGGGCATGACCTCGCAGCGCGCCCGCGACCGCCTGGTCGAACGACTGCGCAGCGAAGGCGGCATCCGCGACGAGCGCGTGCTGTCGGCATTGCGCACCGTTCCGCGCCATCTGTTCATCGACGAGGCGCTGGCGTCGCGCGCCTACGAGGACACGGCCCTGCCCATCGGCAACGGCCAGACCATTTCGCAGCCTTGGGTCGTTGCCAAGATGACCGAGGCGCTGATCGAGCATGGGGTTCCGAAGCGGGTGCTGGAAATCGGCACCGGCTCGGGCTACCAGGCCGCTGTGCTGGCGACGCTGGGCATTGAAGTGTTCACGGTCGAGCGCATCGACGAGTTGTTGCGCGTCGCGCGCCGCCGATTCCGCAACCTGGGCCTGAACCTGCGCACCAAGCATGACGACGGTCGCCTGGGCTGGCCGGAACACGCGCCGTTCGACGCCATCATCGTCACCGCGGCGGGTGCCATGCTCGACCCCGCGTTGCTCAGCCAGCTTGCCGAAGGCGGCACGCTGGTGGCGCCGGTGGGCGGGGCGATGTCGCAGAACCTTTTGCGCCTGCGCAAGACACCCGAGGGTGTCGTGCAGGAAGACCTGGGCAAGGTGGTGTTCGTGCCGCTGGTGTCGGGCGTCCTATGAGAACCTGTAACCGATGAAAATCTTCCAGCCCTTGTTCGAACGCGCCATCGTCTGGGCGCGACACAAGAACGCGCCGTCACTGCTGACCTTCCTGAGTTTCATCGAAGCCATCTTCTTTCCGGTGCCGCCGGAACTGATGCTGGCGCCCATGTGCGTGGCGCAGCCACGGCGCGGCTTCTACTTCGCCACGCTGAGCCTGATCGGCTCGATGGCCGGCATGTTCATCGGCTATGCGATCGGCTACTACGCCATCGAGATGGCGATGCCCTTCATCGAGAAGATGGGGTATGCGGCGCAGTTCGACTCGATCAAGCAGGAGGCGGCGGCCAACGGCTTCTGGCTGTTGCTGATCGCCGGCTTCACGCCGGTGCCATTCAAGATTTTCACGCTTGCCTCGGGCGCCGTGGGGATGCCCTTGCTGCCGTTCTTCTTCGGTGGCGCAATCGGTCGCGGCAAGCGCGTGTTCCTGGTCGCTGGTGCGATTCGCCTGGGCGGCGAAAAAGCCGAAGCCACGCTGCGTCGCCATATCGAACCGGTGGGTTGGGGCGCCTGCGTGCTGCTGGTGGGTCTGGTCGGCTGGATGTTCGTGCGCCATGGTGCGTAAGGCACTCGTCGCGGTGGTGGCTTGCTCGCTGCTGGCGGCATGCGGCCACTCGCGTGTCGTGCGGCGCGATTACGACAGCCCGCCGCCGGGTTCGTCCAGTTCCACCCGATCGCGCCCTGCCGTCTCGCGCGCCGCGCCGTCGCCCATTCCGTCGGGCGCGGTGCATGTCGTTCGCGCCGGCGAAACGCTTTACGGAATTTCGTTTCGCTTCGGCCTTCGCTACCAGGACGTGGCGGAGTGGAATGGCATCGGCGAACCGTACACGATCGAAGTGGGCCAACGCCTGCGCTTGCGTCCGCCCGGTTCGATGCCATCGTCGCGACGGGGCGCCGCCGTCACCGCATCCGGCGCGCCGCCACGACCGCATCCGCTATCGCCCAACGTTCCCCGGCCGTCGAATCCATCGCCGGGCGCGGCGCCCGCCACGGGCCCCTCAGCCGTGCCTGCATCGCCCGTGCGACCAGTGGCGCCCATGGTGGGCGCGCCCAGTTGGCGCTGGCCGGCGCAGGGCCAGATCATCGGCCGTTATGTCAGCGGCGACCAGACGCAGCAGGGCATCAACATCGCCGGCAGCGCAGGGCAGCCCATCCTGGCCGCTGCCGACGGCATCGTGGTCTATTCCGGCGCGGGCCTGGTGGGCTATGGCGAGCTGATCATCATCAAGCATTCCGACGAATGGCTGTCGGCGTATGCGCACAACCGGCGCCGCCTGGTGGCGGAAGGCAGCCGGGTGAAGTCGGGCGAGGTGATCGCCGAGATGGGCAAGACCGGCGCCATCCGCGAGATGCTGCACTTCGAAATTCGCCGCAACGGCAAACCGGTGGATCCGCTGGTGTTCCTGCCCAAGCCCTGAGGCGTTTTCTTCGAACAAGAAAAAACCCGCGATTGCTCGCGGGTTTTTTCATCGCTCTCGATGGCTACGAGGTGCTTAGACCTGCATGGCCTTCGCCACTTCGGCCGCATAATCCTCGACCACTTTCTCGATGCCCTCGCCGACGGCGATGCGCGAGAAGGAAACCACTTCGGCCTTCGCAGCCTTCAGCACGGCATCGACGGACTTGTCGGTGTCGAGCGCATACGGCTGGCCGGTGAGGGTCACTTCGTTGATGATCTTAGCGACCTTGCCGCCGATGATCTTCTCGAGGATTTC
>JAPLSI010000138.1 GCA_026398715.1 Gammaproteobacteria bacterium | reverse complement strand
CCGGCCCCCTCTTGGTGGACAGGATGTCGCTTCCAGAGAGGGGGCAGCAGAAATGCCCCTCCCTCCGACGCCGGCGTGCCTCAGCGTGAAAAAGACGGCCGGGCTTTGCTTGGCTTGGCTTGACTTGGCTCTGTATTGCTTTGGATCACGGATCGCGCGACTGACCGCGCTCGGAAAGCTCCGCGAGATACGCGGCCCAGCGTTGTTCGTAGTCGCGCCCGAGTTCATGCAGCGTGCCCCACGTGAAGATGCCGCTCGCATGGCCGTCGTCGAAATGCAGCAGCACCGCGTAGTTGCCCATCGGCTCGATGGCCGTGATGTTGACGTTGCGCTTGCCGGGCACCAGCACCTTTTGCCCCGGGCCGTGGCCCTGCACTTCGGCGCTGGGCGATTCCACGCGCAGGTATTCGCAGGGCAGGCGGAAACGGTTGCCGTCGTCGAAGGCGACTTCCAATACGTGCGAGGCGCGGTGCAGGACGATGTCGATGGGTTTCGGGGACATGGATTTCCGGAAATGCTGGCGGTCAGGTCTTTCGACGCGCACGCGGGTGGGCCGAGTCGTACACCTTGGCCAGGTGCTGGAAATCGAGATGGGTGTAGATCTGCGTGGTGGCGATGTCGGCATGGCCGAGCAATTCCTGCACGCCACGCAGGTCGCCGGACGATTCCAGCACGTGGCTGGCAAAACTGTGGCGCAACAGATGCGGATGCACGCGTTTCCAGATGCCCTGCTGCTGCGCAAGTTGCCGGATGCGCAACTGCACCGCGCGCGAACTGATCGGCGCGCCGCCGCGGCCCGGGAAGACCGGCGCGTCGGGCTTGGGCGCCGAGGCCGCTTTCCATTCCGACAACGCCGCAACCGCGTGGCTGCCGACGGGGACGATGCGGCCCTTGTTGCCCTTGCCGGTGACGCTGACCAGGTTTTCGGACAAGTCCAGTTCGCGCCAGCGCAATGCGCACAACTCCGACAGTCGCAGGCCCGAGGAATAGAACAATTCCAGCATCGCGCGATCACGCAGGCCCAGCGGGCCTTCCGTCGGCACTTCCACCAGGCGCGTCATCTCGTCGGCGTCGAGCACCTGCGGCAATTTCCGCGGCGCCTTGGGCGCGCGCAGGCCTTGCGCGGGGTTGCCGGGCAATTCGCCGTTGCGCAGCAGGTAGCGGAAGAAACTGCGCAGCGCCGACAACCGCCGCTGCAGGCTTTTCGGCGACAGGCCGCGGCGGTGTTCGGCCGCAACGAAACTGCGCAGGTGCTCGCCGATAAGGTCCTTGAACCCTGCCAACCCCGCCTCGGCCATCCACGCCGTCAGTGCCTGCAGGTCGCGCCGGTAATTTTCGATCGTGTTCGCCGACAGCCGCCGTTCCACCGACAGGTGGCCCAGGTAGGTTTCGACCCGGGCATCGAGCAGCGCGGTGGCGGGCTCGCGCATCGTCGGCTCAGGCTTTCCCGAAGCGCGCCATGGCGGCGATGAAGGTCTCGCCCATCAGGCGCAGGAACAAGGTGCCCATGCCCGGGAAGAAACGATTGCCGTCGCTGCTGCCCACGGCGATCAGGCCGACGTTCGGCATCGGGATCAGCGCGACCGATTGCGCGTTGGACTGGTCGTCGCCGAAAAGCAGCGGCATCTTGTCGGGATTGAGGCGGCCGCAGATCGGCTCGCTGCTGGCCAGGCAATCGCGGAACGGCACCAGGCGCTTGTCGCGCGCCGACAGTATCTGCAGCCAATCCGGCGTCAGGCCCTCGACGGCGTTGAACAACACCACGCGCACCGCGTCGCCCTGGAAGTCTTCACCCAGGCAAGCCACCAACCCGCGCACCGTGTCGGCGGCGGTGTCGGCGCGCATCAGCGCCAGCGCCAGTTGGTGGGTGCGGATGGTCAGTCGTTCGTTGTCCAGCGCGTTCGCATACAACTCATTGAGTCGACGCGTCAGTTCGCGATTCTTGTCGCGCAATACTTCCAGCTGGTAGCTCGCCAGCGACGCGGCCGGGCCGTCTTCGCGCGGCACCACCAGCGACAGCGTCAGGTCCGGATACTGGCCGAGGAAGCGCGGATGGCGACGCAGCCAGACGGCAACTTCGTGGGCGCTGAGGCGCTCTTTCTTTTCTTCGTTCATTGCAGCCACTCTCCTTCGAACACGAATGCCGCGGGCCCCGCCATGCGGATGGGCGCACCGGCGCCGGGCCAGCGAATATCCAGGCGGCCACCGGGCAGGTGCACCGCGACTTGCTCATCAACCTTGCCTTGCCTGGCCAGGATGGCGACCGCCGCACAGGCGCCGCTGCCGCAGGCGAGGGTCTCGCCGGCACCGCGCTCGTATACGCGCAGGCGGATTTCACCGCGCGTCACAACCTGCGCGAATCCGACGTTGACGCCTTCGGGAAACAGGCCGGACGCCTGCAGCGCGGGTCCGAATTTTTCCACCGGCGCGAAGTCGACATCCTCCACCTCGAGCAGCGCATGCGGATTGCCCATCGATGCGGCGCCGAACGAAATCAACTCACCCGCCACTTCGGCCGCATAACTGTCCGATGCCCCAGCGATCGCCAGTGGAATCTTCGACGGCTCGAATTCCGGGCGACCCATGTCCAGTTCGAAACGGCCGTCCGGCAGGCAATCGACATCGATCACGCCCGCAGGGCTGTCCAGCCGGAATCGCGGCGGCGACGCAGCGCCGTCGCGAATCAGCCACGCCGCCACGCAACGCGCGCCATTGCCGCATTGCTGGGCCAGGCTGCCGTCGCTGTTCCATATCCGGTAGCGCGCCACGCAATCGACGCGATCGCTGGCTTCGATACTGAGCAACTGGTCGAAGCCGATGCCCGTGTGCGGGTTGCCCATCGCGCGGGCCAGCCCGGCATCGGGCACGACCTGGCCGTGGCGCAGGTCGATCAGCACGAAGTCATTGCCGGCCCCGTGCATCTTGGAGAATCGGATTGCCATGCCGGGCCTCAGGGGGTGGCGGGCTTTTCCGTTGTTTCGGTCGGCCGGACCAGGTCGCCCTTGTTGCCGCAGGCGGCAAGCAGGGTCAGGACGGACAGGGCCAGGAACAGCGCGGCGATGCGGTTGGTTTTCATGGCCGGAGTATAGTCCGACCCTCGGGTCCGGCGCAGTCCCCGGACCGGGGCCAACGCAGGGAACGCAATCATGGGGACCAGCGCGAACGATTCAGGCCGGCCGCCCTTGTCCCTTCGAATTTTCCTGCTGACCGGCCTGGCCCTGCTGGCCTTCGCCGGCAACTCCCTGCTTTGCCGAATCGCCCTGGGCCCGGTGGGCATGGACGCGGCGAGCTTCACCGCCATCCGCCTGGTATCGGGCGCCGCGATGCTCGGGCTGATGCTGCGCGTGCATGGCGCGCCTGGAATCGGAGGCGGCAACTGGCCCTCGGCCCTGGCGCTGTTCACCTATGCCGCAGCATTTTCCTTCGCCTATCTCAGCCTGACTGCGGCCACGGGCGCCCTGCTGCTGTTCGGCGCGGTTCAGGCCAGCATGATCGGCCACGGTTTGTGGAAGGGCGAGCGCTTCGGCGCGCTGCAGTGGCTCGGCCTGTTACTGGCCCTGGCCGGGCTGCTGGGGTTGTTGCTTCCGGGCTTGTCTGCGCCGCCGCTGGTCGGCGCATTGCTGATGCTGTCAGCCGGCGTCGCCTGGGCGGTGTACTCGTTGCGCGGCCGCGGCACCGGCAATCCGACCATCGTCACTGCCGGAAACTTCCTGCGCGCCGCGCCGCTCGGCTTGCTGCTGGTGCTGCCTTTCCACGCCGACATTTCATTGAATGCGGCCGGCATCGGCTATGCCATCGCCTCCGGCGCGTTGGCCTCGGGCCTCGGGTATGCGGTCTGGTACGCCGTGCTGCCGTCCCTGCCGGCCACGCACGCGGCCACGGTGCAGCTTTCCGTTCCAGTGGTGGTGGCGCTGGGCGGCGTTGCCTTCCTCGGCGAAGCGCCCAGCCTGCGCCTCGTTCTCGCTGCAATTGCTATCCTCGGCGGCATCGCACTGGTGATGGGATCACGATGGTCGGCGGGGAAGTAAGCGACGGGAAAGCCCCCGAGTGGGCCAGCAGGATGCGGACGCTGGTCGGCTACCTGTCGCGCGATTTCCTGGGCGGCCCGCGGCCGTGGACATTGTCGTGGGTGGTGAATTTCCAGAAGGCCGGCACGTTCGCCTTCCTCGGCGGCCTGATGTGGTTCTACTCGAACACCTCCACCGCCGCGTGGATCTACCTGGCCCTGCACGGAAGCTACGGCCTGGCCTGGATCATCAAGGACCTCGCCTTTCCCGATCCGGCATGGCAGGCGCGGGTCACCATCGGCGGTGGCGTCAACGCCTTCATCTTGGTGCTGGGCTGGTACTGGTTGTTTGGCTGGCTGCTGATCTCGGGCAGCGTGCAACCGCACTATCCCTTGCCCGACGCCGCCTGGTATTGCCTGTGCATCAGCCTTTGCATCGTCGGCTGCACCATCATGATCGCGGCCGATGCACAGAAGTACTTCACCTTGCGCGTACAACCGGGCCTGATCACCGACGGCATGTTCCGTTACATCCGCCATCCCAATTACCTGGGCGAGATCATGGTGTATGCCAGCTTCGCCCTGATGGTCTGGCACTGGCTGCCGTGGCTGGTGCTGGCCTTCGTATGGACCTGCGTATTCGCGGTGAACATGGTGATGAAGGAAGCCAGCCTGTCGCGGTATCCAGGCTGGGCACAATACCGCCGTCGCAGTTGGTGGCTGCTGCCCTTCGTTCTCTAGGACGCCGATGCTGCCGATCAGGATCACCGAAACCTTCAAGCAGTTCGTCGATTCGGAAAAATCGAGCGCGCTGCTATTGCTTGGCTGCACCGTCTTCTCGCTGATCGTGGCCAACTCCGCGATGGGCGAGGCCTACGCACATTTCTGGCACCTGCCGATCGCCGGCATGGGCCTGCAGCACTGGATCAACGACGGGTTGATGGCGGTGTTCTTCCTGCTGATCGGGCTGGAACTCGAGCGCGAGATCTACAGCGGCGAGCTGTCCAGCCTGCGCAATGCCTTGCTGCCGATCTTCGCGGCGCTGGGCGGCATGCTGGTTCCGGCCGCCATCCATTTCGCCTTCAACATGGGCACGCCGACGCAGGCCGGCGTGGGCATCCCGATGGCCACCGACATTGCGTTCGCGCTGGGTGTGTTGGCGATACTGGGAAGCCGCGTGCCCTTGTCGCTGAAGGTCTTCGTCGTTGCCTTCGCCGTGATCGACGACCTCGGCGCCATCATCATCATCGCGACGCTTTACACCGCGGAAGTGTCGACCCTGTATCTCGCCGCCGCCGCGGCGGTCTGGGGGCTGCTGTTCATCGCCAACAAATGGCTGCGCTGGATGCACATGGCGCCGTACCTGATCGGCGGTGCGCTGCTGTGGTGGCTGATGCTGAAATCGGGCGTGCACGCCACGCTGGCCGGCGTACTGCTGGCGTTCGCCATCCCCTATTCCGCGCGTTCGGACGACGAGACGTCACCTTCGCATCGCCTGGAACACCACCTGCACAAACCGGTGGCTTTCCTCATCTTGCCGCTGTTTGCGCTGGCCAATACCGGCGTGGTGCTCGGCAGCGACTGGACCGCAGGTCTCATGCAGGACAACAGCCTCGGCATCCTGGCCGGACTGGTGCTGGGCAAGCCGCTGGGCGTGGTCGCATTTTGCTGGCTCGCCATCGTCGCCGGCATCGCCAGCCTGCCCGAGGGCATGCGCTGGAGCCATCTGGTTGGCGCCGGCATGCTGGGCGGCATCGGTTTCACGATGGCCATCTTCATCGGGTCGCTCGCGTTCGCGGGCGACCCGGGTTCCATCGACGCTTCCAAGCTTGCCGTTTTCGTCGCCTCCCTGGTGGCAGGCGCGCTCGGTTATGCGTGGTTGCGCCTGGTCGCGCCGCCTAGTCCTTGATGCCCACCTGCTCGAGCATGAAGGCGAAGCTTTCGGCGATTTCGTGGTAACGCTGGAAGCGCCCTGACTTGCCGCCGTGACCGGCTTCCATGTTGACGCGATAGACCAGCGGCTGCGAATCGGTCTTCATCTCACGCAGGCGTGCCACCCACTTGGTCGGCTCGTAATACTGCACCTGCGAATCCCACAGGCCGGTGCCGACGTAGAAGGCCGGATAGTCCTGCCTGGCCACGTTGTCGTACGGTGAATACGACAGCATGTAGTCGTAGAACTTCTTGTCCTTCGGATTGCCCCACTCGTCGAACTCGTTGGTGGTCAGTGGGATCGACTCGTCCAGCATCGTCGTCACCACGTCCACGAACGGCACCTGCGCGATGATGATGCGGTAGTCCTTCGGCGCCATGTTGGCGATGCCGCCCATCAGCAGGCCGCCGGCGCTGCCGCCGCGGGCCGCGACGCGATCGGGCGCTGCATAACCTTCCTTCACCAGGAAGCGGGTCACGTCGATGAAGTCGGTGAACGAGTTCATCTTGTTCATCAGGTGGCCGTCGTCATACCACTTGCGGCCCATCTCCTGGCCGCCGCGGATGTGCGCGATGGCATAGACCACGCCACGGTCGAGCAAGCTGACATTGCTGACGTTGAAGGCGGGGTCGGTGGACAGGCCGTAACTGCCGTACGCGTACTGCAACATCGCCGCCGTGCCGTCCTTCTTGAAGCCCTTGCGATAGACGACCGACACCGGCACCTTGGTTCCGTCACGCGCCGGCGCCCACAGGCGTTCGGTCACGTAGTTGGCCGGGTCGTAGCCACCCAGCACCGGCTCGCGCTTGAGCAACTTGCGCTCGCCGCTGGTGGCGTCCACGTCGTAAACCGTCCTGGGCGTGGTCAGCGAGTTGTAGCTGTAGCGCAACCAGGAGGTATTGGGCTCGGCATTGTTGTCGAGCGCCATCGCGTACGCAGGCTCGTCGGACGCCACGAATTCACTCTTGCCCGCATTGGTCAGCGTGCGCAGGCGCTTGAGGCCGCCGGAGCGTTCTTCGATGGCGATGAAGCCGTCGAACAACTCGTAGTCTTCGATAAAGACGTCGGTCGAATGCGGCACCAGCTCGGACCACTTGCTGCGATCGCCCAGCGGCGCGCCATCGGCCAGCGTCATCAGGCGGAAGTTCGGCGCATCCAGGTTGGTGCGGATGACCCAGCGGTCGCCCAGGTGGTCGGCCTGGTATTCGAAATCACGCTGGCGCGGTGCGATGACGGTGAAGGTGCCCGGATTGGCGGCGGGCGTGCAGCGCACTTCGGTGCTGACCGTGCTGTCCACCACGATGCAGATGAACTTGTCCGATCGGGTGCGCTTGATGCCCATGTAGAAGGTTTCGTCTTCCTCCTCGTACACCAGCTTGTCGTCCGTGGCAGGCGTGCCCAGGACATGCGACTTGACCCGCGCGGACAACAAAGTCACCGGATCTTTTTCGACGTAATAGATGGTGCGGTTGTCGTCGCCCCAGACGATGTTGGCCTCGATGTTGGAGACCACGTCGTCGAAAACCTTTCCGCTGGCAATATCCTTCACGCGCAGCACGAACTGGCGGCGGCCAACGGTGTCCTCGGCCCAGGCCAACAGCTTGTTGTCCATGCTGGTGGCGGCGCCGCCGACCTGGAAGAAGGCCTTGCCCATCGCCATGGCGTTCTGGTCGAGCATGATTTCTTCCGGCGCGTCCATGCTGCCAAGGCGGCGCGCGGCGATGGCGTAGTCCTTGCCGGTCTCGAAACGCGTGTAGTACCAGTAGCCGCGCAGGCGATACGGCACCGAGGCATCGTCTTGCTTGATGCGCCCGGTGATTTCGGTGAACAGCTTGTCCTGCAGTGGCTTGCTCGAGGCCAGCAAGGCATCGGCGTAGTCGTTCTCGGCCTTCAGGTAGGCCAGCATCTCGGGATTCTTGCGGGTGTCGTCGCGCAGCCAGTAGTACGGGTCGTTGCGGGTCGCGCCGAAAGGCGCGCTGACCTCGTGCGGCTTCTTGGCGACAGTGGGTGGCTTGGGCATGTCTGCGGCGCTCGTGTTCGCGAAGGCCACTGCGCCGAAAACGGCGGCGAGGGCGAGATGGATCGGTTTCATCGGATTCCCCTGTTCGGCTGGATGCCCGGCACCCGACAAACTACCACGCGCCGCGTGAAGCAAGAATCAGGCGGCGCGCCTGCGCGCCGGTGCGGACCGTGCCGTGAACACCGCGCGCGGCGCCGGCAACGCCACGCGGCGGGCCCGGCGGCGACCCGGCGTGGAGACGAGGACTCCCAGCCAGGCCGCCGCCAGCGCATGCCGGTGGAACACGAGCAGGCTGGTGAGCGGCACGCCCAGCAGCCAGAAGGTCATCGGCCCAACCAGCGCGCTGGTGCCGCGTGCGGCCGGAAAAAGCAGCGTCAGCAGGATGCCGACGGCCAGCCACTGCCAGAGCAGGCGGGCGACGACGCGACGGCCCGAGGCCTGGTCGACGTGGCCGGGGCGTTTGGCGAAGGATTCGATGCGGGACATGGGCTGGCTCCGTGGCTGAACGTGTGGCCACTGTGCCGGTCGGATTTCTCACAGCCTGAGAAGCGGGCCAAGCCGTTGACACCACCTTCAGGCTGGCACGCCCATGCTGTCCAACCCGAAGCTGGATAAACGCATGCGAACTTACCTGGTACTACTGCTGGCCGTCGCCGTGTTGGCCGTGCTGGCCAGCCGCGCCCAGGCGCGCGAGCCCGAACTGGTCTCGAAGGCCAGCGTGGACCTGGACCGCTACATGGGCCGCTGGTGGGTGATCGGCAACATTCCGTATTTCGCCGAGCGCGGCAAGATCGCCAGCGCCGATGTGTATGCGCTGCGCCCGGACGGAAAGATCGACAACGTGTTCGTCTACCGCAAGGCCTTCGACAAGCCCGAAAAACGCATGAACGCGCTGGCCACCGTGGTCCCCGGCAGCAACAACACGCGCTGGAAGATCGCCTTCTTCGGCGGCCTGTTGAAAGCCGACTACCTGGTCCTGGAAGTGGCGCCGGATTATTCCTGGGCGCTGATCGGACAACCGTCGGGCAAGCTGGCCTGGGTATTCAGCCGCGAACAACGCATGGACGATGCGCAGTTCGATGCGCTGCGGGAAAAGTTCGCCGCTTACGGCTACCGCCCGGGCGACATCAAGCGCGTGCCGCAGTTTCCCGACCAGCAGAAGTAATCAGCGCTCGTAGGCCGACAAGGCGAGCTGCAACAGCGTCTTGGCCTGCTCGCGCAGGCTGACCGGCTCGGTGATTTCGGCATCGGCGCCATAGCGCAGTACGTCCATCAGCAATTCCTTGGCGTTGCTGTAGGGCAGCTTCAACTGATAACGACCGTCGGGCAGGAAGCGCCCTTCCTGCTTGGAATGCCAGTGTTCGTCGGCCACCCAGCGGGCGGCCTTCGGCGAGAAGACGATCGTGGCCGTGCCCTTGGGCGCGCCGGAGAAGATGCCGTAGCTCGATGCCAGGTGCAGGTCGAGTTCATCGTCCGGCAGGTCGACTGCGGCCTGGTCCTGCACCCGCGCATGCTGGATGCGGTCGACCGAAAAACTGCGCAGCGCCTCGCGCTCGTGGTCGAAGGCGTCGAGGTACCAGTTGTCGCGATAGTGGGTAAGCCGCTGCGGCGATACCAGGCGGTGGGTGCGCTCGTTGGTAGAACGCGCCAGGTAGTCGAAGGCCACGCGCTTGCGTTCAAGCACGGCGCTTGCCACCACGCGGAAAGCAATTTCATCGCGGCGGCGCACGTAACTGCCGATCACGCGCACGCGTTCCATCGGCCAGCGCTTGCCACCGGCTTGTTGCGCCAGCAGCGATTCGATGCGGGTCTTCAGCGGCGCCAGCGCCGAGGACAACACGCCGCTGCCGGTGCGGTCCAGCAACTGGTGCGTCGCCAGCAGCGCGTGCAATTCGTCGGAGTTCAGCCACAGGCCCGGCAGTTCGAAGCGCTCGGCTTCCTTCTCGTCGTAGCGGAAACCACCTTCGCCGGTGGAGTCGCTTTCGATCGGCGCGCCCAGCGCATCGCGCAGGAAGGCGATGTCGCGATACAGGGTGGCGCGCGAACAATCCAGCTCGTCCATCAGGCGCGCCAGGGGCACCGGATAGCGCGCCATTTTCATGTGCCTGTGCAGGGCGAGAATTCGTTCGTAGCGGTCCATGGTTGCGGCTAGCCTGTCCGGGTGCCGTCCGGATTTGCGTCTAGAATGGCATCGCCGGGCGTTTGCCGCCATGCACAGGAGATCTCCCATGTTCCGACGCGCCATCGTGGCCCTGCTGGCCCTGTCCCTCGCCCCCGCCGCCTGGGCCGACGCCCGCCAGGAACTCCATGCCGCCTTTGTCCGCAACATGGCGCTGAAATCCTTCAAGGCCACCATGGTCGACCTGTCCAGCAACAAGACGGTGTCGGTGATCGAATTCCAGGCGCCCGACCGGTTCCGGATGACACCGGCAGGCCAGCCGTCCAGCGTCGTCATCGGCGACACCATGTACATGAGCCACGATGGCCAGACCATGAAAATGGCCATGCCCAAGGGCACCTTCGCCAAATACCGCAACCAGGACGCCATCAAGGAGCTCGAAAAGGGCACCACCGTGGAAAGCCGGGGCATGGGCCGGGTCGGCGCCCAGCCCGCCCGCCTCTACCGCTTCCTGAGCGCAACGGGCAAGGACCAGTACACCAGCACCGTGTGGGTGGGTGTTGCCAGCGGCCAGGTGCTGCAGCTGGAGACCTCCGGCAAGAGTGCCGGCAAGCCGTTTTCGATGCGCATGCTGTACACCGATTTCAACAGCCCTAAAATCAAGGTGGACGCGCCGAACTGAACCGCTGCGGCGCAGCACGCGGCACCGGCGCTCGCCGTGCCCGGCGATGCCCGGCACAATAGGCGGATGGGCGAGCCGCTGATCGATCTGCAAAAACCGGTGGGCGACGACGTCAAGCAGACCACCTGCTACATGTGCGCCTGCCGCTGCGGCATCAACGTGCACCTGCGCGATGGCAAGGTCCGCTACATCGAGGGCAACCCCGCGCACCCGGTGAACCGCGGCGTGCTCTGCGCCAAGGGATCGGCCGGCATCATGCAGCACTACTCGCCGGCCCGGTTGCGCAAGCCGATGCTGCGCACCGGTGAACGCGGCAGCGGCGAGTTCCGCGAAATCGAATGGGACGAGGCGCTAGCCCTGGCCGCCGGCTGGCTGGCTGAAACGCGCGCACGCGACCCGGACCGCCTGGCGTTTTTCACCGGCCGCGACCAGTCGCAGGCACTCACCGGTTGGTGGGCGCATCAATACGGCACCATCAACTACGCCGCGCATGGCGGTTTTTGCTCGGTGAACATGGCCGCAGGCGGCCTGTACACCCTGGGCGGCAGCTTCTGGGAATTCGGCGAGCCCGATTGGGAACACACGCGCTACCTGATGTTGTGGGGCGTGGCCGAAGACCACGATTCCAATCCGATCAAGCTTGGCCTGGGCCAACTGAAGGGACGCGGCGCCAAAGTGGTGGCGGTGAATCCGGTGCGAACCGGCTATGGCGCGGTGGCCGATGAATGGATCGGCATCCGGCCCGGCACCGACGGGCTGTTCGCGTTTGCGCTGATCCATGAACTGCTCAAGGCCGACCGCATCGACCTCGATTACCTGGTGCGCTACACCAACGCGCATTGGCTGGTGGTCGCCAATCCCGGCGCGGCCGACGACGGCCTGTTCGCCCGCGATGCCGACGGCGCGCCGCTGTGCTGGAACCGCAACACCGGTGCGCCGGGCCTGGCCCTGTCGGCCGATGTGTCGCCGGTGGTCATCGGCGAATTCGAACTGGCCGACGGGCGCAAGGCACGCCCCGTGTTCCATCTCGTCGCCGAGCGCTATCTCGATCCGCAATATTCACCCGACGCGGTCGCTGCGCGTTGCGGCATCCCCGCCGACACGATCCGGCGCATCGCGCGCGAACTGGCCTCGGCCGCGTTCGACGATCCCCTGGTGCTGCCGATCGAATGGACCGACACGCACGGCCGCAAGCATTCGCAGATGACCGGGCGCCCCGTGGCGATGCACGCGATGCGCGGCATCTCCGCCCACAGCAACGGCTTCCACACCTGCCGCGCGCTGCACCTGCTGCAGTTGCTGCTGGGCGCGGTGGATACGCCGGGAAGTTTTCGCTACCAGCCGCCGTTTCCACGGCCGATTCCGCCGGCCAACCGGCCGGGCAAGGCACGCGACGCGGACGGTCG
>JAPLSI010000174.1:16648-25526 GCA_026398715.1 Gammaproteobacteria bacterium | reverse complement strand
GTCCCTCGGCTCGACGGCGGGTGCGGACACGACAGGCGGCGCGGCGACCGGCGCGGCAACAGTCGGCGCCTGCATCGGCTTGACCACGGCAGAAGCGATATAGGGCGGATCGATCAGGGCCGTGTACTCACGGGTCACGGTGCCCTTGCCCCACTCGGCCTCGATCAGGAAATTGAGCAGGGGTTCGGAGAAACGGCCCGGCGTGGTCACCAGGATCACCGGCTGGCCACGGGAATTCTTGCCAACGCTGAATTGCAGGTTGGCCGTCAGCTCGCCCGGACGCTCCAGCCCGATGCGCGCAAACGCCTCGGGTGATGCGAGCCGCACGTCGAGCTGCTCGAGCTCGCTGGGCGTGGCGGAAATGATTGGAATCTCGGCGACCAGGGGCTGGTTGAGCCCCGACTTGACCTGCAACGGGCCGAGGCCCATCGCGGACAACGCAGGACTCGCCAGGCCCAGGGCCACGGCAAGGGATAGGGTCAGGTGCGGGTTTTTCAACGGATGTCTCCCCATGGACTCGTGCTCGCGACGGGGGTCGCGCCGAGCTCTACTACCTTCTTGAATAACTGTTTACGAGCGATTTTTCAACCAGAGCTCAGCAATCTGGACGGCGTTCAAGGCCGCGCCCTTGCGGATATTGTCGGAAACCACCCACATGTCCAGTCCGCGCGGATGTGAAATATCTTCCCGCAAGCGGCCGACGAAAACTGCGTCCTGGCCCGCAGCGTGGGTAACCGGGGTCGGGTAACCACCCGACTTCCGATCGTCCACCACCACCACGCCGGGCGCTGATTCGAGCAGCTCGCGAACGCGATCCACGCTGATCTTGCTGCGGGTCTCGATGTGCACTGCCTCGGAATGGCCGTAGTAGACCGGAACGCGCACCGCCGTGGGATTCACCTGGATGGAATCGTCGCCGAGGATCTTGCGGGTCTCCCAGACCAGCTTCATCTCTTCCTTGGTGTAACCGTTGGGCTGGAAGTCGTCGATGTGCGGGATCAGGTTGAACGCGATCTGCACCGGGAAGCGCTGCGGGTCGGCTTCCCGCCCGGCAACCAGGTCGGCGCTCTGCTTCTCGAGTTCGTCCACGGCCGATCGACCGCCACCCGACACCGACTGGTAAGTCGCCACGTTGATGCGCTCGATGCCCACTTCGCGATGGATCGGCGCGAGCGCCACCAGCATCTGCATGGTCGAGCAATTGGGATTGGCGATGATTCCGCGCGGCGCATCGGCAATCGCGTGCGGATTTACTTCACTGACCACCAGCGGCACGTCGTCGTCGTAGCGAAAGGCCGATGAGTTGTCCACGACGATCGCACCGGCCGCGGCAAATTTCGGCGCGTATAACGTGGACGTCGAACCCCCCGCCGAAAACAGCGCAATGTCCACGCCGGCCGGATCGAAGGTGGCGAGATCCTGCACCACGATCCGCTGGTCGCCGAACTCGATGGTCTCCCCTGCTGAGCGCGCACTCGCGAGCGCGATGAGTTTTTTCACCGGGAACTTGCGCTCATGGAGGATGGACAGCATGACCTGGCCAACGGCGCCGGTGGCGCCCACGACTGCAACGGTGACTGGAGTGCTCATGGTTCCTCGGTACGGGTGGGGATGCGTGGGAATACGTCGCCGACATCGGCGTTCTGGGCGCGGTGGCGAAGGGCCTGGTCCATCAACACCAGGGCCATCATCGCCTCGCAGATCGGCGTGGCGCGCAGGCCGACGCAAGGATCGTGGCGACCGGTGGTGACCACGTCCACTTCGGCGCCCGACACGTCCACGGTGCGGCCGGGGAGGCGCAGGCTGGAGGTCGGCTTGAAGGCGACCGAACAGGTAACGGACTGGCCGGTCGAGATGCCGCCGAGGATGCCGCCGGCATGGTTGCTGAGGAATCCTTCGAGCCGCATTTCATCGCGGTGCTCGCTGCCCTTCTGCACCACGCTGCCGAAGCCTGCGCCGATCTCGACGCCCTTCACGGCGTTGATGCTCATCATCGCGGCGGCGAGTTCTGCATCGAGCTTGCCGTACACCGGCTCGCCCCAGCCCGGCGGTACATTGGTGGCGACCACGTCCACGCGCGCACCAACCGAATCACCGGACTTGCGCAAGGCGTCCATGAAAGCCTCGATCTCGCCGACCTGTCTGGCGTCCGGCCAGAAGAACGGATTGGCCTCGATGGCCGATGCGTCGAAGCTGCGCGGCACGATGCCTGCGATCTGCGAGACATGGCCGCGAATGACGATGCCATGGCGCAGCGCCAGCCACTTGCGCGCAATGACGGCAGCAGCCACGCGCATGGTGGTCTCGCGCGCCGAACTGCGGCCGCCACCGCGCGGGTCGCGTATGCCGTACTTCTGCCAGTAGGTGTAGTCGGCATGGCCCGGGCGGAATTGTTCGACGATCTTTTCGTAATCCTTGCTGCGCGCATCGGTATTGCGCACCAGCAGGGCGACCGGCGCGCCCGTGGTCAGGCCCTCGAAGACGCCCGAAAGGATCTCGACTTCGTCGGCCTCGTGCCGCTGCGAGGTGTGCCGCGACTTGCCGGTGGCGCGTCGCGCCAGGTCGTGGCCGAATTCATCAGCCGACAATGCCAGGCCGGGCGGGCAACCATCGATGACGCATCCGATGGCCGGGCCGTGGCTTTCGCCAAAGGTGGTGACGGTGAACAGCTTGCCGAAGGAATTGCTCGACATGGCGTCAGCTGCGCGACGCGCGACGCGCGTCGGCCAGCGCCTTGATCTTCGGCATGTGCGCGACGATGTCTTCGCGCTCGAGCACGAAGATACCCATCTGGCCGACCTTGAACTCGACCCATGCGAATGGAAGTTCGGGCAGCAAGCGGATCAGGTGCTGCTCGCTTTCGCCAACCTCGCAGATCAGCAGTCCGTTTTCCGACAAATGCCCGGGTGCATCGCGCAGGATCTCCAGCGCCAGGTCCAGGCCGTCGTCGCCGGCGCGCAGTCCCATCTCGGGTTCGTGCGAGTACTCCTTCGGCAACGCGTCGGTTTCCGCATGGGTCACGTACGGCGGATTGGTGACGATCAGGTCGTAGACCTCGCCCTTCAGGTTGGCGAACAGGTCGGACTCGATCAGCCGCACGTTGCCGGTATCGAGCCGCTCCACGTTTTCACGGGCCAGCGCCAGGGCTTCCGGCGAAAGGTCCACCGCATCCACTTCCCAGTACGGGTTGTAATGCGCCGTGGCGATGGCGATGCAGCCCGACCCCGTGCACAGGTCGAGTACGCGATGCACTTCGCGGCCGCCAAGCCAGGGTTCGAAACCCGACTCGATCAGTTCGGCGATCGGGGAGCGCGGCACCAGCGCGCGCGAATCGCACTTGAAGCTCAGGCCCGCGAACCAGGCCTCGCCCGTCAGGTAGCAGGCAGGGATGCGCTCGTCGATGCGGCGCTGGAAAAGGGCAAGCACCTGCGCCTTTTCGTCGGCCACCAGCCGGGCCTGGCCATAGGCGGGGCCGGTGTCGTGCGGCAGGTGCAGGGCATGCAGCACCAGTTGGGTGGCTTCGTCCAGGGCGTTGTCGAAACTGTGGCCGAAGCTCAGCCCGGCGGCGCCGAAGCGGCTCGCGCCGTAGCGGATGAAGTCGATGATGGTGTGGAGTTCGGCGCTCATGCCGTCCCGTTGCCTGCGAAAGCGCTCAGTATAGCGGCCGCGCGGCTATAATTTACGCCATGGACAACCTAAAACGTCGCGGCTTCGCCAGTCGCTCCACCCTGCTGGTCCTGTGCGCGGCACTGGCCGCAGGCCTCGGGCTATACAGCGCACAACGTTACTTCACGCCAGCCGCCTCGCCCGCCATGGTCGGCCAGGACCAACTCAAGTCGGTTCGGCTGATCAACCCGCCACGCGTGTTGGCGCCCTACCAGTTGACGCGTTCCGACGGCAGCGCCCTGGGCGCGGACCAGTTGCTCGGGCACTGGACGATTGTCTTCCTGGGTTTCACGCATTGTCCCGACGTTTGCCCCACCACCCTGGCCGAACTGGCCAAGGCACAAAAAACCTGGGCGGCAATCGCCGAACCCAGGCGTCCACGCGTACTCTTCGTTTCCGTAGACCCTGAGCGCGACACGCCGGCGATCACCGGCGACTACGCGAAGTTCTTCAACACCGAAACGATCGCCGCGACGGCCGAAGCCGAGCCGCTGGCGAATTTCGCCGCAACGATGGGACTGGTGTACATGAAGGTGCCACTCGATGAAGGCGGCTATTCGATGGACCACTCGGCCACCCTCGTCGTGCTCGATCCCCAGGGCCGGCAGGCCGGCCTGATTCGACCGCCGCTGTCGTGGCGGCAGATTGCCGACGACCTGCGCCTGCTGTCGGCGATGCAGCCATGAGCCCCGCCATCTTCCTGCAGTACGTCCTGCCGCATCGCCTTCTGTCCTCGATCGCGCGCTGGCTGGCCTATGGGCGTTTCGGGCCGTGGAAGAACTGGCTGATCCGACTCGCCGTCTCCAAGTTCGACATCAACGTGTCGGAGGCAGCGGATCCGCAGCTCGAGAACTACGCCAGCTTCAATGCCTTCTTCACCCGCGCGCTCAAGCCCGGCGCGCGTACTGCCGATGCCGATCCATCCACGCTGCTGATGCCGGCGGACGGAAAGATGAGCCAGATCGGACGCATCCAGGACGGTCGCATCTTCCAGGCCAAGGGCCAGGAATTCACCGCGGCGGAATTGCTCGGCGATGCGGCCGCTGCGGCGCCGTTCGCCGACGGCTGGTTCGCCAACATCTATCTGTCGCCACGCGATTACCACCGGGTGCACATGCCCTGGTCGGGCACGCTGGTGGAGACGCTGCATGTGCCCGGCCGCCTGTTCAGCGTGGCGCCGTGGGCCGTGCGCAAGATTCCGCGCTTGTTCGCGCGCAACGAGCGCCTGGTCTGCCATTTCGAAACCGACGCCGGGCCGATGTGCATGGTGATGGTCGGCGCGCTGCTCGTGTCGGGCGTCGAAACAGTGTGGAACGGCGTCAACATCCCCACGTATGGCGACAAACCCTGGCGGCTGGATTTTCGCGGCCAGGGCATCCGCCTCGAACGCTTTGCCGAGATGGCACGCTTCAACTACGGCTCGACGGTGATCGTGTTGCTGCCGCGGGACGGCTTCAAGCTGGACGACATCGCCAGCGAAGCGCCGACCCGGCTGGGGCAGCGGATGGGCCAGGCCGGCGTGACGCCGGGCTAGACTCGGGCGCATGGGCAACCAGGCCAACATCCGCGTTTACCAGACGGTGGAACACGCCTGTGGCTATTGGCCGGACCGCACTGCACGCGACCTGGTGCTTGATCCGCTCGACCCCACGTTGCCCTCGCTGTATGGCTCCGCCCTCGCGGTGGGCTTCCGGCGATCGGGCAACCACGTCTACCGGCCGCACTGCGCTGGCTGCCAGGCCTGCACGCCCGTCCGTATTCCGGTCGACCGGTTCCAGCCGAACCGGGCGCAGCGCCGTTGCCTTGCTCGCAACACCGACCTTCGCGTCAATGTCGCGGCCGCCGTACGCACCGAGGAAAACTTCGACCTCTACCAGCGCTACGTTTCGGGGCGCCACGCCGGCGGCGGAATGGACGATCCCAGTCCTGCGGACTTCGATGGCTTCCTGTCCTGCGAATGGAGCCCCACGCGCTTCCTCGAGATCCGACGCGAAGACGACCTCGTCGGCGTCGCGGTCACCGACGTCCTGGCCGACAGCCTGTCCGCGGTCTACACCTTCTTCGATCCCGAGCTTGCCACGCGCAGCCTGGGCACCTTCGCGATCCTCTCGCAGCTGGCCCACGCGCGTGACCTGGGGCTGGACTACCTTTACCTGGGCTTCTGGCTGCGCGACCATCCGAAGATGGACTACAAGCAACGCTTCCGTCCGATCGAATTCCTTTCAGGGCGCGAGTGGTTGCCGTTTCCATCATGAAAATACTCTTTGCGATCGCATTTTTTCTCATGTCCAGCGCGTGCCAGCACGATCCCCGCGGGGTGCCCGACAAACCCGCCGTCCGCTTCGCGACCTACAACAGCTCGCTGTATTCGGAGAAGGACGGCGGCCTGATCGCGCGCCTCGAAGCCGGCGATGAAAAGGCCGCCAACATCGCTGCCGTCATCCAGCACCAGCGGCCGGATGTGCTGCTGCTCAACGAGTTCGACTACGACGCGGCGCATCGCGCGGCGGAACTCTTCCAGCGCCGCTACCTGGAAGTTTCGCAGCACGGCCAGGCTGCGATCACCTATCCCTATCGCTACCTGGCCCCGGTCAACACCGGCGTGCCCAGCGGCATGGACCTCGACCGCAACGGCAAGATCGCCGGCGGCAACGATGCCTTCGGCTTCGGATTGCACCCGGGCCAGTACGGCATGCTGGTCCTGTCCCGCTATCCGATCGACCTGGCGTCGGTGCGGACTTTCCAGTCCTTGCCTTGGAAAAACCTGCCTGGCGCGAAATCGCCGGTGAATCCTGCTACCGGCGAGGACTGGTATCCACCCGAAGTGTGGAACCGGTTGCGCCTGTCGTCGAAATCCCACTGGGACGTGCCCGTGCGCACGCCGGTCGGACTGGTGCATTTCCTGGTCCACCACCCCACGCCGCCGGTCTTCGACGGACCGGAAGACCGCAATGGCATCCGCAACCGCGACGAAATCCGGCTCTGGTCCGAATACATCAGCGACCAACCCGCGCCCTGGCTGTGCGACGACGCCAACGCCTGCGGCGGCCTGCCGGGCGATGCGCTGTTCGTGATCGCCGGCGACCACAACGCCGACCCACGGGATGGCGACAGCACGGGCAACCCGATGGCGGCCTTGCTCGACCATCCGCGCGTCCTGCGCTTCGAGCCGCCTGCCAGCAAGGGCGCGGAAGCGGCGGCGCTGCGAGTGGGCGGCGGAAATCTCACGCAAAAGGGGATCGCCGCGCACGACACCGGAGACTTCGGCCCGCGCATCGGCAACCTTCGCCTCGACTACGTGATTCCTTCCCGGGGCTTCGTTGTCCGTGGCAGCGGCGTGTTCTGGCCGATGCCGGATGAAACGGGCGCCGACTGGATCGAGGCGACCGACCACCACCTGGTGTGGATGGACCTGGCCCGCTAGGCCTTCACCACTTCGTGCGTTGCGGCAACAGACCGCGCAGTTCGTCCATCGACAGCTCGCGCCACTGGCCGACCTTGATCCCGCGCAAGTCGATATTGACGATGCGCACGCGCTGCAGGCGCCGCACCTGGTAATCGAAGGCTGCGCACATCCGCCTGATCTGGCGATTCAGCCCCTGGGTCAGGGTGATCGCGAACGACAGCTGGCCGATCTTGCGCACCCGGCAAGGCTGCGTCATGACCCCGAGTATGCGTACGCCGCGCGCCATGCCCTCCAGGAATTCATCCGTGATGGGACGATCCACCGTCACCACGTATTCCTTCTCGTGGCGGTTCTCCACGCGCAACAGTTCGTTGACGATGTCGCCGTTGTTGGTGAGCAGGATCAGGCCTTCCGAATCCTTGTCCAGCCGGCCGATCGGGAAGATGCGTTGCGGGTGGCCGATGTAGTCGATGATGTTGCCCTCGACATGTCGCTCGGTGGTGCAGGTGATTCCCACCGGCTTGTTCAGCGCGATATAGACGGAAGCCGCCTGCGGCTGCACCGCGCGGCCGTCCACTTCGACCCGATCGCCTTCCTCCACCTGCGTGCCCAGGGTGGCGGCGACGCCGTTGATGGTGACGCGACCTTGCTCGATCCATTGGTCGGCCTGCCGGCGCGAACAGACGCCGGTCTCGCTGATGTATTTGTTCAATCGCACGGCGTGCTCAGGCATCCGTGCCTCCTTCGTCCAGCGTGACTTTCAGTTTGTCCGCGGATTCGCGGGCGATGGCGCGCGCCTGCTCGATGGTTTCCGCCCGGGCCAAGGTCACCGCAACGCGACGGTGCCCATCCACCCAGGGCTTGCCGAACAGGCGCAGGGCCGTGTCCGGGTGCGCCAGGGCGGCATCCACGTTGGAAAAGCGCGGCACGCCACGGCCGTGCGCAAGCACCGCGCAGGAAGCGGACGGGCCATTGCTGCGGATCACGGGGATCGGCAAGCCCAGGATGGCGCGCGCATGCAAGGCGAATTCACTCAGTTCCTGCGATACCAGCGTGACCAGGCCCGTATCGTGCGGCCGCGGCGACACTTCGGAAAACCAGACCTCGTCGCCGCGCACGAACAACTCCACGCCGAACAATCCCCAGCCGCCGAGGTCGTCGGTGATCGCCCGTGCAATCTCCTGCGAGCGCTGCAGCGCCAGCGGTGACATCGGCTGGGGCATCCAGCTTTCGCGATAGTCGCCGTCCACCTGCAGGTGGCCGACCGGATCGCAAAAACTGGTGCCGTCGCGATGGCGAACCGTCAGCAGCGTGATTTCATAGTCGAAGTCGACGAAACCCTCGACGATCACGCGGCCATGCCCGGCGCGGCCGCCGGACTGCGAATACTCCCAGGCAGCGTCCACGGCGTCGCGGCTGCGAACGGTGCTCTGCCCCTTGCCCGACGACGACATCACGGGCTTCACCACGCAGGGAAGGCCGATCACCTCGACGGCGGCGCGATAGTCTTCGAGCGTGTCCACGAACCGATAGGGCGAAGTCGGCAAGCCCAGGGTCTCTGCGGCGAGACGCCGGATTCCCTCGCGGTCCATCGTCAAGCGCGCGGCACGCGCGGTCGGGATCACGCGCAGGCCCTTGTCGCGCTCCAACTCGACCAGGGTCTGGGTGTGGATTGCCTCGATCTCGGGTACCACCAGCGTCGGCTTCTCGTGCGCGACCAGGTCACGCAAAGCCGCGGGATCGAGCATGTTCAGCGTATGGCAGCGATGCGCGACCTGCATGGCCGGCGCGTCGTCGTAGCGGTCC
>JAPLSI010000174.1:0-16588 GCA_026398715.1 Gammaproteobacteria bacterium | reverse complement strand
CGGTCCGCGGCAATCACCTCGACGCCAAGCCGCTGCAATTCGATCGCGACTTCCTTCCCCAACTCGCCCGAGCCCAGCAGCAGTACACGCGTCGCGCCCGGGCTGAGCGGTGTTCCGAGGGTGACGGGGTCGGTCTTGCTCATGTCGGTTCAGGTCGATGGGGCCAGGCCACATTGTAGCGGGAGGGTTCAAGCAGGCGGCCCTTTCTGTCATTGTGGAGGGCCCCCGTCCCGATCCCGTGTTCGAATGCGAAACCTGCTCTTCCTGATCGCGCTGATCGCTGCCGACGGACCCGCCAGCCGGTGGTCGCGCGCTGAATATTCCGGCGTGTTCACCGACCCCTCGCTTACCGAGGTCAGTGGCCTGGCCGCGTCGCATGTGCATCCGGGCATCTATTGGGCACACAACGACGGCGACAACGGCTCCATGCTCATCGCGATCCGCGCCGACGGCACGCCCGCCGCAACGCTGGTTGTGCAGGGCGCGGAGAATACCGACTGGGAAGACATCGACAGCTTCGAACTGGACGGCAAGCACTACCTGATGGTTGCCGATACCGGCGACAACGGCGGGATACGCAAGACCCTGAACCTGGTCGTGTTCGAGGAGCCGAGCCGACTGAAGGACGGCGACACGATTCGACCTGCCTGGACCATTCCCTTTCGCTGGCCCGACGGCGCCCGGGATTGCGAGGCGACAGCCGTGGATGCCGCCGCAGGGGAAGTGCTGCTCATCTCGAAAAAGCGCGTGCCGCCGGAACTGTTCCGGCTCCCGCTTCGCGCCGCCGAGGGGCTGAAGACAGCTGAGCTGGTGACCACGCTCAGCGGCGTCTCGCAGCCCAGCGAAGCCGAACTGAAAAAGAATCCCGTCTACGGACGCTATCGCTCGCAAGTCAGCGGCGCCGACCTCAGCCCGAACGGGCGCGTGCTGGCGGTACTCAACTACCACTCGATCTACCTGTACGTGCGGACTCCCGGCCAGGGTTGGGCGCAGGCGATGCAGGCGCGGCCGGATCGGCTGGTGTTTCCGTGGCTGCCCCAGGCGGAGGGAATTGCCTTCTCGGTTGACGGGCGAAGCCTGCTGGTGGCCAGCGAAAAGCGTCCGGCCCCTCTGCTTATCTTTCGGATAGTCAAATAAAGCATTGATTTTAAAGGCGTAACGGTTTTTTCTACTGAATCTTGAATTAACGATATCTTTTAGATATCATTTTCACGAACTCAGGAGAGCGCCATGAAAGAAGCACCCGTCACATCCCTCCCCGGCATCCCGACCCTCCTCGGCCTGATCGCCGTCATCGCCGCCTGCGTGTACCTGGTCATCCAGGGCGTCCAGTCCGGCAACCCCGCGCTTATCGTCGCCGGCCTGGTCGTGCTGGTCGTCGCCGCGGTCCTGCTGTGCGGCTTCTACATGGTCGAGCCCAACCAGGCGGCCGTGCTGAGCCTGTTCGGCAAGTACATCGGCACCAACAAGGACCAGGGCCTGCGCTGGAACAATCCCTTCTTCAGCACGCGCAAGATTTCACTGCGCACGCGCAACTTCGAAAGCAGCAAGCTGAAGGTCAACGACCTGGACGGCAGCCCGATCGAAATCGCCTCGGTGGTCGTATGGCAGGTGGTCGACTCGGCCGAAGCCGTCTACAACGTGGACGACTACGAGAGCTTCGTGCACATCCAGTCGGAATCCGCCCTTCGCGCCATGGCCACCAGCTATCCGTATGACCAGCACGAAGAAGGCAAGGTCTCGCTGCGCAGCCATGCCTCCGACATTTCCAAGCACCTCACCGAGGAAATCCAGGAGCGCCTCGCGCTGGCCGGCGTCAACGTGATCGAGGCGCGCATCAGTCACCTGGCCTACGCCCCCGAGATCGCCCAGGCGATGCTGCAGCGGCAGCAGGCGGGCGCCATCATCGCGGCGCGCACGCGCATCGTCGAAGGCGCGGTGAGCATGGTCGAGATGGCGTTGAGCGAACTTTCCAAGCGAAATGTCGTTGACCTGGATCCCGAACGTCGCGCCGCCATGGTCAGCAACCTGCTGGTGGTGCTGTGCGGCGAGCGCGGAACCCAGCCGATCGTGAACGCCGGCTCGATCTACTGAGCCGGCGTGAGCCAGAAAAAAGCCTATCCGCTGCGCATCAACGCCGACGTGCTGGACGCTGTCCAGCAGTGGGCGGACGATGAGTTACGGTCGGTCAACGCGCAGATCGAATACCTGCTGCGCGACGCGCTGCGCCGCACCGGCCGGATGAAAGCACCGGCCAAGGGAATAGCACTGGAGCCTGACGATGAGTGAACTCGATTTCCCCATCGTGCCGCCGGAAAAATGGGCGAACCTGGTGCCCCTTCTGATCGGCGTGGTTGCGCCGGTCGGCGCGCTGGTCGCGATCGGCCTGGCGAAGCCAGCTCCACAGGAATGGCCGATGATCGCGCTGGCCATCGCGATAATGCCGTTGATGGCGGGACTGCTGTCGTGGTCCATGTACCACCGCTCGGTCAGCCTTTCGCCGACCGGCATGCGTATCCGCGGCCTGCCCTGGGCGCGCGTCGTGCCCTTCGGCGACCTGGACTTCGGCAACGCGCGGATCGTCAATCTCGACGAGCAGCGCAAGCTTCGCCCCGGCTTCAAGATCGCCGGCGCGCGCTTGCCGGGTTTTCGCTCCGGCTGGTTTCGCCTGCATGACGCCCGTCGCGCCTACGTAATGCTGACCGACTGGCGGCGCACGGTCGAATTGCCACGCAAGGACGGGCGCGTTTACCTTCTCAGCCTGCAGCGGCCCGAGGCATTCATCGATGCGTTGGGGAAACTGACGCGCTAAGCTTGGCCCATGCATCCCGCCCAGTGGCGACTGATCAACGCCGAACACCTCGAAGCGATCCCTGCGGCGCTGGCCTCGGCCCGCGGCAACTCGACGGCCCGCGCACTGGCGCAGTCGGACTGGCTGGTGCGACGTAAGTCGGACGGACGATTCCTGGCGGTACGCCGCGGCGACAAGTTGCGCGAACTGCATCGTGGCGCCCTGCCCCGCGGCCTGTTCGCGGATTTGTCCGCGCTTGCCGAGGCCGACGCCAGCCCCGGCCATCTTCGCCCCCTGTCGGGACTGCGCGAACGGCTGCATGCGCTGGGACTGGCTGACGACTACGGCGAGCGCACGGGCCTGTCGTTGGTCGCCGAACCCACGGTGCTCGACTATGCCGGACGCGACCGCTATTCACGACCGCTGTGGCTCGGTGAAACCGCGGCCCGGCAGTGGCGGGCGATGCGCGCGGCTGCCGCGATCGACGGCATCGTGCTCGAGGCCATCTCGGGCTATCGCAGCCACGATTACCAGATGGGAATCTTTCGGCGCAAGCTCGCGCGCGGGCAGACGGTCGAACAGATCCTCACCGTCAATGCCGCGCCCGGTTACAGCGAACACCACGGCGGCGACGCACTCGACATCGGCACGCCCGGCGAACCGGCGGCGGAAGAAAGCTTCGAGGCAACGCCGGCATTCGCCTGGTTGGCTGGGCATGCGGCGGACTTCGGCTTCCACATGAGTTACCCGCGCGACAATCCGCACGGCATCGTCTACGAACCCTGGCACTGGTGCCAGGCGCCGGACTGACCGCCTAGTCCTGCGACCGGCGGGTTTTTTTCGCCGGCGTCGCGGTCGCCTTCGGTTTTTCGATCACCTGCGAATCGGCGATCCGCCAAAGGTAGAGCCCCGCCAGCGTGCGGTAAGGCCCCCACGTTTCACCGCGCTCCGCCAATTGCTTCGGCTTGGGCATTTCATCGAGCTTGTCGAGCACCTGCGCGCCCTTGCGCACACCCAGGTCATCCACCGGCAGGATGTCGGGACGGCCGAGCCGGAACATCAGCATCATCTCCACCGTCCAGCGGCCGATGCCGCGTACGGCGGTCAGCCGTTCGATGATTTCATCGTGGTGCAGGACGAGCAGTTCACGCGACGAAGGCACCTCGCCGCGACCGGCACGCAAGCTCAGGTCGCGCAGGGCCAGAGTCTTGTTTCCGGATACGCCACAGGCGCGCAAGGCGGCGTCGTCGATTCGCGCCAGCGCTTCGGGCGTCAATGTCTTCGATCCGGTCGCCACTTCCACCCGGCCCACGATGGTCGCTGCGGCCTTGCCGGAGAGTTGCTGGTACAGGATCGATCGCGCCAGCGAGTCCACGGTATCGAAGGGCTTGCGCCAGCCCGTGGTTTCCAACGGGCCGATGCGTTCGATCCAGCGGCCAAGCTTGCGGTCGCGTTTGCCCAGGTGCGCGGCGGCGAGTTCGATGTCGAAACCACGGGGGAACTTCGCCATGGAATCAGCCTCGGGGAGATCGCCACAGGTCGAAGGCCAGGACCAGCCAGCCCAGGATAAGCAGGCTGCCGCCGAACGGCGCGGTCGCCGCGTGCGACTGGGCGAAAGCAGCAAAGCAGAGCCCACCGCTGAATCCGGCGATGCCCAGCAGGAAAAAGATCCTGCAAATGCCGGCGACGCGCGATCGACGTCCAGCGATCGCAATCAAGGCGAGCCCATGGCCGAAGGCGAACGCGGCAGCCAGGCCCAGCCGGGACGACTGGCCCGGCAGCGCCGCATGGCTTGCATAGGCAGCCAGGGCAACCGAGGCCGAACACAGCACGGCCGCCAGCGCTGAAATCCAGTCCCGCCTCATGGCTTGGGTGCTCCCGCCAGTATCTGCTCGTGGGTCAGCATGAGGTTGGTGGCGACCGGCTCGGCCAGCAGGAAACGCCTGCCCTGGAATGACTGGTTGAAGCTAGCGACGCGCGCGTCAAGCGTTGCGTTGGAAGCGGCGTTGGCGGCTGACACGTTCGCCCAGGCCTTCGCCGTCGCCGGATCCGTCGCCGCCCTGATGCGAACCCATAACTGCTCGCCTTCACGAAAAGCCTGCACCTGCACCAGCAACCCTTCGACCGTCGAATAGTCCAGCGTGCGAATCGCGGGAACGTCGCCGGCGTCGGCGGCCAGGTCCTCGAAATGCAGTTGGTCCAGCGCGCTCGCGACCACGTCGCCTTGGTAGGAATCACGCATGGCGGCCGCCGGCGCGTCGTCGAGACGGAAGCGATCTTCGCGATGGCTGATCGAGAAGGGCCGTTCGTCCGTACCGGAAATCCGCACCTGCGCGATGCGCGCAAGCGGAACATCCACCAACCGCTTATCCAGCCAGACGCGCGGGTCGGGATCGAAGTAAACCGGCAAGTCGGTCAACCATGTGCCCGCTTCGCCATCCACGCGAACGTAATAGCCGTCCAGGCGCGGATGCTCGTTGCCGATCAACAGCACGAAGCGGACACCCTTTCCGGACAAGGCCAGCTCGCCGCCCTTGGCATCGGCTGCGCTGACAGGCTCCACGCCGAGGCGCGAGTACAGCTTGGGGTCGGCGGTCTTGGCTTCCATCCGGCGCGCCTGCGAGAGCACGAACAGGTATTGGCTGATGCGACCTGCGTCGGCTGGCCAATGGTTTCGTTCGGCGACGCGCCACACGCCGTCGCGGCGCTCCAGCGACACCAGCGCCCGGTTGCCCGCGCCACGCAGTTGGATCGCGTCAATGCTGGCCTGGGCCTTGTCGAGGCCGGGGAAAAGTCTTGGCTTTTCGGTGCTGGCCTGGTCGCCACCGCAGGCGCCCAGCGCCAGGCAGGCGATGATCGGCAGCAGGGCGCGCGCCACGCGTCGCAGGAGATCAGCGCGAAGCATCACGCCGCTGCAGCGTCCGGCGAAGCGCAAGCAGCAATGCGGCAAGCAACACCAGTGCCGGCACGGCCAGGATGTTCAATACCTTCACCCGCACCCCGATGGCCTCGATGTCGGCGTTCAACTGGTGCTGCACGTCGCGCAGTTCCTTGCGCGTGCGCAGTTTCTGCTGCTGGAAATCGAGCAACTGCGCCTGTTGTTCGCGACTTAGCGCCTGCGCCTGGCCGGTGGCGGTGATCGGCTGCAACTTGGCCAACTTGCCCTCGAGGTTCTCGAGGTCGAGCTGCAGTTGCTTCTCCTTGGCCTGGTAGCGCACTTCGGCGCGACGACGGACGCCATCGATGCGATCGAAAGGTCGTTCCGAGGTCGGTCGCGTGCGCACTTCGATCAGGTCGTCGTTGCCGACCAGGTTGTCCACCGCGTTGTAGACGAAGTCGGCGTTGTTGGCGAAGGGGTTGAGGATCTGCTGGCCCAGGAAATCCTGCGCCTGCACCCAGAGCTTGTCGCTGAGGATGTCGGTGTCGGCGACGACCACGATGTTGGCCGGCTTGACGCTGGCGCCAATGTGGCCTGGACCTGCCCGGTCGGGAAACGCCGACTTGAGCACGCCACGCAGGCGACCGGCGAGTACATGCGGACCACTGCCATCGGCCTTGAAATTGTCCGACAGCGAGCCCGGGTCCCCCTGCGCTGCCCGGATGGCCTCGGGCGTGGACAGCATGGTAACGGCCGAACTTTGCAGCAGCGCCTCGAGCTTCGCGGTCGCGTCGGGGGCCAGCGAAAGCGTGCCCGCACTCGACAGGTTCACCGATTCCAGGTCCGCGGTGATGACGTCGCGCTGGTTCATCGACTCTTTCTTCAGGCCGATGATGCCGACATGTCGCACCGGCGCCTGGCTCGGATCGGGCTGGAAGCGCATGGCATTCTGGGCGTCCAGGACGATCTTGCCCGGGTCGTACACCAGGCCCCAGGCACGGAAAAGATTGGCCATGTCGGAACTGCGCGACTGTGCAGACTGGGTCGGGTCGAACAAGCTGCCCGCCGGATCCGACTCCGCCTCCGGGTCGACGAATACCAGCAGGTGGCCGCCGCGCAACACGAACTGGTCTATCGCGTATTCGGTGTCCGACGGCAAGGCCTTCGGATGCACCACCATCAGCAAACTGACGTCGTCGCCGATGGAGGTCGGATTGGCCTGCAATCGACGAATATCGAAGAACTCCGAAAGCTGCCGGTCCATCACCCAGCCCGGCGTCGGCTGGCCGCTGAGCTGGTCGATGCCCGGGCCGATCGGCAAGTCGCTGAGCACGGCCAGCACCGGCTTGCTGGCGACGCTGAGCGAAGAAATCATCTTCGCGATGTCGTATTCCAGGAAAGTTTCCTTGCCCGGCTGGATGAAGGGCATCGCCGTTTCGCCGTCGGTGCTGTTGCTCGCCACCAGGCCGAAATACAACTTGTCGCCCGACTCGCCCAGCGGCACACCCTGCAATCCGAACGCAGTGGCGCGGTCTTCCGCGTCCGAGAACGGCTCGGGATCGATCACACGCAGGCTGATCTTTCCGTTCGAGCGCGCAGCCACTTCCTCGAGCAATTCGCGCACGCGCTGGGCAAACACGCGGAACTGCGGCTGCGACTGGGCCGCTTTTTCCGAATAGAACAACTCCAGCGTGATCGGCTCGGGAACCCGGTCGATGATGCGCAGCGTGCCGGCCGACAGCGTGTATTGGGAATGCTCGGTCAGGTCGATGCGAGCGCCGCGCAACAGCAGGTTCGACAGTGCGACCAGCGCCACGAAGGCAATCGCCAGCACCGGCAATGCCAACAGAAGCGTGCGGCGTCCGGGTCGCTTCATCAGTCGGCCTTCTTGATCTCGATCACCAGCACGGTGGCGAACAACCACGCAGCGATCGTCAACAGGAAATAAAGCAGGTCACGCAGGTCGAGTACGCCGCGGGTGATGGCCTGGAAATGGGTAAGGAAGCTCAGGCTGCTGACAGCGTCCACCGTGGCCTGCGGAAGCACCGCCTGCAGTGGGCCGAGCACCAGCGGAAAGCCAGCCAGCAGGAACAACAGGCTGACCAGCACGATCAGGATGAAGGCCACCACCGAACTGCGCGACAAGGCCGACAGGCAACTGCCGATCGCCAGGAAACCGCCTGCCATCAGCAGGCTGCCCAGATAGCTGGCGACGATCACCCCGTTGTCGGGGTCGCCGAGCCAGTTGACCGTGATCCACAAGGGAAACGTCAGCGACAGCGCCAGCGCCACGAACAACCAGGCGGCGAGGAATTTCCCCAGCACCGCCTGCCACAGCGTGACCGGTTGGGTCAGCAACAGTTCGATGGTGCCGGTCTTGCGCTCTTCCGCCCACAGGCCCATCGCCACCGGCGGCACCAGCAGCAGGTACAACCAGGGATGGAAGCGGAAGAAGACCTGCAGGTCGGCCTGCCCGGTCTCGAAGAAGTTACCGAGGAAGAACGTGAACGCGCCGGACAGCAACAGGAAGATGACGATGAACACCGCCGCCAGTGGCGTTGCGAAATAGCTGGCGAATTCCCGCCTGAAGATGGAGAAGGCCTGCCTCATCGCTCGCCCCCTTCCGCGGTGATGCGGCGAAAGACTTCGTCCAGGCGACCGTGCTCGGGACGCAGGCCGCTGAAGGCGACGGCGCGCTGGCGCAGGCGTTCGGCCACCGCGTCCTGCGACAGGCTGCGGCCTTGGGGAAATACGTAAAGGCGCGACAGGCGCTCATCGAGTTCGAAGCCACTCACGCCGGGCATGCCGTCCAGGGCCGCGCGCGCCGCGATGCTGTCCGCGGGCTGCAGGGACACTGCGTTGTGGTACCGCGACCGCGCCAGCAATCCAGACGGCGTGTCGTCGGCGAGTATCCTGCCGCGCGCGATGATGATGGCGCGGGTGCAGACCGACTCCACTTCCTCGAGGATATGGGTGGACACCAGCAGCGTGCGTTCCTTCGCCAGTTCGGCGATCAGTCCGCGCACCTCGTGCTTCTGGTTCGGGTCGAGCCCGTCGGTCGGCTCGTCCAGGATCAGCGCCGCCGGATCGTGCACGATGGCCATCGCCAGCCCCAGCCGGCGCCGGAAGCCCTTGGACAGGGTCTCCACCGATTGTCCGAGCACCGACTCGAGCGCAAGCCGCGTGATGACGAAGTCCAGCCGCTGCCGTCGGTGCGCGCCGCGCAGGCCGCGCAGGTCGGCAATGAAGGACAGCAGCGATCGCGGGGTCATCTCGCCATAGGAAGGCGCGCCCTCGGGCAGGTAGCCCAACGCACGCCGCGCCGCCATCGGATCGGCTTGCACATCGTGTCCGCAGACGCGCGCGCTGCCCTCGCTCGGCACCAGGAAGCCGGCGATCAGTTTCATCGTGGTGGATTTGCCGGCCCCGTTGGGACCGAGGAAGCCGAGTACTTCGCCGGGTTCGGCCTTGAAGCTGATGCCGTCGACGGCCACCAGTCTTCCATAACGTTTTCGCAGGGCGCTTGCTTCGATCATCGGAGCCCGGGCTTGGTCCAAAACGAAGGGCGGGCTTTCGCCCGCCCTCGCATTTCAATTCTTACTTGAGCGGCCAGTACACGTTGAACTGGGCGTCTTCATCGAGCATCGTCGAAACGCCACCCAGGTATTCCTCGTACGGACGGTCATGGGTGTCGCTGCCGTGGGTCATCGCCCAGGCGCGCAACAGGTCACGCACGCGGGCCAGGCCCGGCGACGGACCGTTGTAGCTGGTCTTGGCGACGCGGCGTGCCGGGATCTGGTCGTAACTGACCGGACCTTCCAGGCGCAGGGACATCTTCTGGCCGGCGGCGACACCTTCGGCGTCGGCGGCGCGGCGAACCGGCTGGACCACGTCGAAGGCATAGCTGTCGCTGGTGAACTCGGTAGTCACGATGCGCAGCGGGCCGTTGGCGACCAGGCCGTTGGCCTCCATCACCTTGTTGATCCAGCTGACCTGGTTCTCCATGGCGGACATGATGTCTTCGTTGTTGCGCTTGGACGCCGTGCTAACCAGCAGGATGTCCTGGGCCGGCATCTGGATGACCTCGAACTCGCCCGGATGCTGCGAATAATCGAAGCGGGGGATGGTTGCGAGCAATCCGCTGAACTTGTCGAGACCACGCTTCACGTCGTCGCCGATGTTGCGGTTCACGTACAGGCCCGCGTAGCGGCCCGGGATGTCCCAGCCGTAGTTCACCCGGTATTCCTGGGTGATCCTGACGTTCTTGTTGCCCTGCCCGGTCCGCGTCATGCGGATGGTCATGGACTTGTCCTTGCCGCTGGCCGGACCGGTGAGCTTGTACTTGATCTTCTCGCCGGGGATGGACTCGACGATTTCCCAGGAACCGTTGCCGATGACCTTGTCGCGCGACTGGTAGCTGAACTTGGCGCCGACGCCCTGGGCCGGGCCGCTGATCTCGTACTTGGCGCGCGCGTCGTAGCGCAACAGCGGATTCCAGTCCTTGAACCGGCTGAAGCCGTTGAACAGGTCGTTCACCGTGGACATCGGACGGTTGGTCTCGATGCTGTAGCTGTACATGCGCTTCGCAGGCAGGAACAGGCCAATCACGACGAATACGACGACGACGATCAGCAGGGAAATCAGGAATTCGATAAAACGGGTCATTCGGCGGCTCTCCAGGCACGTCCCTCGCCAGGGGAACGCTTCGCCCGGGCAGGAACTCGAGAGGATAACAGGTCAAACCGGCGACCGGCAGGGGCATGCACCCCGAGGGTGACCGAACTCACACCAGCTTCAGCTCGAAGGCCTTCAGCACGGCCCGGGTACGGTCCCGGACGCCCAGCTTCGACAGGATGTTGGACACGTGGTTCTTTACGGTGCCCTCGGCCACGCCCAGGGAATTGGCGATCTCCTTGTTG
Organism: Gammaproteobacteria bacterium; assembly: GCA_026398715.1. Next base: position 6,000 of record JAPLSI010000174.1, on the reverse strand, counting down.
GAGAAGCCGCCCGCCATCAGGCGCAGGATCTCGGTTTCCCGGTCGGTCAGCGGGTCGGGTTGTTCGAGGCTGACGAAGGCGTTGTGCAGGCCTTCCAGCCCGGACAGCAGGCGCTGGGTTACCGCCGGCTGCACCAGGGAACCGCCGTCGGCAACGGTCTGGATCGCCGACACCAGTTGGTCCAGGGTCACGTCCTTGAGCAGGTAGCCGCGGGCGCCGACCTTGATGCCTGCAAGCACGAGCTGGTCGTCGTCGAAGGTGGTGAGGATGATGGTCGGCGGCAGTTCGCCCTTGGCGGCGAGTGCCTGCAGGGCCTCAAGGCCCGACATGATGGGCATGCGCATGTCCATCAGAACCACGTCGGGCTTGATCTGGGGAATCAGTTCCACGGCCTGCCGACCGTCGGAGGCTTCCGCCACGACTTCGATGTTGTCGGCCAGCTCAAGCAAGGATCGGACGCCCTGGCGCACCAGGGTCTGGTCGTCGACCAGGCAGACTCGGATCATGTTGCCGCCTCCAGCGGTATGCGCACGTCAAGGGCGAAGCCCTGCCCGGGTGCAGTGATGATATCCACTTGGCCGCCGTAGGCGGAAAGTCTCTCGCGCATGCCGCGCAAGCCATTGCCCGGCTTGGCCGCCTCGCAGCCGCGGCCGTTGTCGCGGGCGGCCAGGCGGATCTCGCCGGCGTCCTGGGTCATGGTCAGGTTCAGATGGCTGGCACCGGAATGCCGCACCGTGTTGGTGATGATCTCCTGCGCACAGCGCAGCAGCACCTGCGCGCGCTCGGGATCCTCGATGTGCAATCTCTCCGGAAGCTCCAGGTCCACTTGCAGGGCCGGCACGCCCTCGACCAGTACCTTCAGGGCATGGGTCAGGTCTATCCCCCCGTCCTCGCGCATCTCGCTGACCACTTCGCGCACGTCGGTCAGCAACAGCTTGGCCAGCGTGTGGCTCTGCCGGACGTGTTCGAGCGCCTTGCCCTCGGCAAGGTGGCCGGCCACCTCCAGGTTCAGGCTAAGCGCGGTCAGGTGGTGGCCGAGCAGATCATGCAGCTCCCGCGAGATGCGCAGGCGCTCGCTCATGCGCGAGCTCTCGGCCAACAAGGCCCGCGTTGCGCGCAACTCGGCATTCAGCCGCCGCTGCTCCTCCCGCGCCTGCGCCTGCTGCCGTGCAACAAGGCCGGTGATGAAAGTGAAGCTGGAGTAGCCCGCGTACATCACCGCCTGCAGCACCGCGAAGACCGGGGTGAAGTTCTCGAACTCCAGGAACACCGGAACCAGGGGCACGTGCATCAGGATCAGCCACGCAATACCCACGCCCAGGGGCATCAGCCAGGGAATCACGCCCGACACGAGCATCAGCAGGATGCCCGTTAAGGCGGCCCGAAAGTCACGGGTAACGGACTTTTAACAGCTAATGCCGGCCGATGACCGTCGCCGCCACGCAAAAGTCCATGCGATAATCCGCCGCAGCACGACGCCCGCCCCCAGGGTGACGCGCCGGAAATCTGGGAGTCACACCGAAAATGTCGATCGTCATCCGCGACGTGCGCGAGCACGAGCTGGATCTGGTTCTTGCACTGAACAATGCAGCCGGACCCGGGATCCTTCCGATGGACGCCGGCAAGCTCCGATTCTTCTGGGAAAACGCCGATTACTTCCGGGTCGCCGAAAAAGACGGCCTGCTCGCGGGCTTCCTGGTGGCACTGTCGCAGGACGCGCCGCACGACAGCCCGAACTTCCTGTGGTTCCGCGACCGCTATCCGGAATTCCTCTATATCGACCGCATCGTCATCGCCAGCACCCGCCGCGGCGCCGGCGTCGGCCGCGTGTTCTATGGCGACGTGCAGAGCTTCGCCGAAGTGCGCGTGCCCTGCCTGGCTGCGGAAGTCTTCCTTGAAGGCAGCAGCCATCCCGCCTTGCTCTTCCATGGCAGCTTCGGTTTCCGTGAAGTGGGCCAGCACGTGATGGAAGGCCCCGGCGTCCGCGCCGCGATGCTGGTCAAGGAGTTGTGCAGTTATCCGTTCGTGCACCGATCCTACGACGGCAAGTTGCCCGACCAGCCGTGGCTGGCCGCGCGCGCCCTTCCCGGCCGCAAGCCGCAGCGCGCCACCGGCACCTGAGCATGTCGGCAATCCCCGATTACGAACAAGCCGGCGAACTCAAGATCGGACAGGTCGGCATCGCCAACCTGCGAATCCGCAACCTCGATGTCCCGAAGATTTGCGCAGAGATGGCCGATCGCGTGCGCAGCGCGCCCAAGCTGTTCCAGCGGGCGGCCGTCATCCTGGATTTCGGCGGGCTGAGCGATTGTCCCGATGCCGCGACGGTGAATGCGCTCGTCGAAGGGCTGCATGGCGCCGGCGTGCTGCCGGTCGGTATCGCCTACGGCACCACGGCGATCGAATCCCTGTCGCGCGAAGTGGGATTGCCCTTGCTGGCGAAATTCCGCGCGGCGTACGAGACCGGATCGGGCGTTTCCCAGGTTGCGGCAGCACCCAGCGAACCCATAGCGGTCGCTCAAAAGCCGGCGCCTGTAGAGGCCCCGGCTGCCAAGAGCGCCGCCACTCCACCAAGCACGCCAAACGAAGTTGGGATGATGCAAACGTCCCCGGTGCGCTCGGGCCAGCAAATCTACGCACAGGACCGCGACCTGACGGTCTGCGCGACGGTGGGCGCCGGCGCCGAAGTCATCGCCGATGGCTCGATCCACATCTACGGCGCGCTGCGTGGTCGCGCGCTTGCCGGTGCCGGCGGCCTGGCGACGGCACGCATCTTCTGCCGCGAATTCAACGCCGAACTGGTTGCGATCGCCGGAACGTACAAAGTGCTTGAAGAAATTCCCAGGGACCTGATCGGCAAGCCCGTCCAGATCTGGCTCGAAAACGACAGCCTGCGCATCGAAGCGCTGGCTTGAACCCATAGCGGCATCCAGGAGAAACAACTTGGCGGAAATCATCGTGGTGACCTCGGGCAAGGGTGGCGTCGGCAAGACCACCACCAGTGCAAGCATCGCTTGCGGCCTGGCCAAGGCTGGAAAGAAGACGGCCGTCATCGACTTCGACGTCGGCCTGCGCAACCTCGACCTGATCATGGGTTGCGAGCGGCGCGTGGTGTACGACTTCGTCAATGTCGTGCTCGGCGAGGCCTCCATCCGCCAGGCCTTGATCAAGGACAAGCGCTTCGAGAATCTTTACGTGCTGGCTGCCTCGCAGACCCGCGACAAGGATGCGCTGACCAAGGAAGGCGTCGAGAAAGTACTGAAGGACATTGCCGAGGAAGGCTTCGACTTCATCGTCTGCGATTCGCCGGCCGGCATCGAGAAAGGCGCGTTCCTGGCGATGTATTTCGCCGATCGCGCCGTGGTCGTGGTCAACCCGGAAGTTTCCTCGGTGCGTGACTCCGACCGGATCCTTGGACTGCTTGCTTCGAAGACCCGCAAGGCCGAGAACGGCGAGCGCGTGAAGGAACACCTGCTGCTCACCCGCTACAGCCCGATCCGCGTCGAGAAGGGCGACATGCTGTCGATCGCCGACGTCGAGGAAATCCTCGGCCTGAAGGTGATCGGCGTCATTCCCGAATCGCCCGAAGTGCTCCAGAGTTCCAACGCCGGCGTGCCGGTCATCCTGGACGACATGTCGCAGGCCGGACAGGCCTACACCGATGCCGTGGCCCGCATCCTTGGCGACACCGTGCCGCTGCGCTTCACCACCGTCGAGAAGAAGGGTTTCTTCTCGAAGATCTTCGGGAGCTGAGGCATGGGCATCTTCGATTTCCTGGTCGCCCGCAACAAGAACACCGCCAACGTCGCCAAGGACCGCCTGCGCATCCTCATCCAGCAGGAACGCAGCCTGCGCGGCGCGCCCGACTACCTGCCCCTGCTGCAGCGCGAACTGCTCGAGGTCATCCGCAAGTACGTCAACGTGGACGTGGACGCGGTGAAGGTCGACCTGATCAAGGACGGCGACAACGAGGTCCTCGACATTTCCGTCGCATTGCCGGAAAAGTCCGCAGTCGCGAACGACTGAAGCACGATGGCTGCAGGCGCGGTGCTGACGCTGGCTGACACCGGATTCGACGCGCCGTCGGCGCTGTTGTCCTCGTTGGGCCTGCAACTGGCGCGCGTGGCCGACGGCGATGCCATCCCTGGCAGTTTCTGGGGTGAATGCGAAGCGGGCCTGGTCGGCAGCACGGTTTTCGCGCGTGCCGACACGCCGGTGCACTCCCTCCTGCACGAAGCGTCCCACCTGCTGGTGATGCCACCCGAGCGCCGTGCCGCGGTGCATACCGACGCCAGCGACTCGGTGCTGGAGGAAGACGCCGCCTGCTATCTGCAGATAGTGCTGGCCGACGCCATCGAGGGCGTCGGCAGCGACCGCCTGATGCTCGACATGGACGCCTGGGGCTACAGCTTCCGGCTCGGCTCGACCCGGGCCTGGTTCGAATCCGACGCCGACGACGCGCGCGAGGGCCTGCAGGTATTCGCCCCGGGGCTGTTGGAACGGCTCGGTCGCTGAACCGAAGCCCATCCGTGCCGCACTCGCACTTGCGCCGGCGGCGGCCGCCGGTCTAGCCTTCGTTTCCCCTTATTTTCCCCATTTTTCCGGAGTTCGCCTTGACCGCCCAACGTGCCTTGCTGACCCTCGCCATTTCCGCCAGCCTGCTGGCGCTCGCCAGTGGAAGCGCAGCGGCGGCCGATCCAAAGGAAACCGCCGACCAGTTCGTCGCGCGCGTCAACAAGGAAATGCGCGCCGACTACGTCGAAGCGACCGCCGCGCAGTGGTTGTCGGAAACCTACATCAACGATGACTCGCAACTGGTTGCGTCCAAGGCCAACGAACGCAACCTGGCCAAGGTCGGCGACTATGCCGAGGCCGCGCGTGCCTACGAAGGCAAGCCGATGACGCCCGACACCGCGCGCGCGCTCAAGCTGCTGCGCCTGGGCATCACGATTCCGCCGCCGAAGAATCCGGCCAGCCTCGCCGAACTGACCAAGGTCGGCGCGAAGCTCAATGGCGACTACGGCGCCGGCAAGTATTGCCCGGATGCGAACAACCCGGCGAGCTGCCTGGACATCGGCAAGATCGAGGACATCCTGTCGGACATCCCCAACCGCAGCTACGACGAACAACTGTCGGCATGGCAGGGCTGGCACACCATCTCGGTGCCGATGCGCCCCGCTTACAAGCGCTTCGTGGAATTGAACAACGAAGGCGCGAAGGACCAGGGCTTCGCCAACACCGGCGAACTGTGGCGCAGCGGCTACGACATGAAGCCGGCTGATTTCCAGGTCGAGACCGATCGCCTGTGGAACCAGGTCAAGCCCTTGTACGACCAGCTGCAGTGCTACACCAAGAACAAGCTGGTCGACAAATACGGCGCCCAGGGCGAAGTGAACGGAATGATCCCCGCCCACCTCACCGGCAACCTGTGGCAGCAGGACTGGAGCAACCTCTGGCCGATCGTGCAGCCATACAAGGGCGTGGCGAAACTCGACATCACCAAGACCCTGCACGCGCAGCGCGAAGCGAAGTTCGCCGCGCTGCTCGCCGACTTCAGCAAGACCAACGGCCACGAACCGACTGCCGATGAGCGCATCGAAGTAGGCCGCGCCGCCGACCTGGCACAGGCCAAGGCGATGGTGAAGGAAGCCGAGAGCTTCTACGTCAGCCTGGGCATGCCGAAGCTGCCGGAGAAGTTCTGGGACAAGGCGCAGTTCACCCAGCCGCGCGACCGCGACGTGGTCTGCCACGCCAGCGCCTGGCCGATGACCATGGACGGCGACGACGTGCGCATCAAGATGTGCATCAAGCCCGACGAAGACAGCTACGAAACCATCTACCACGAGCTGGGCCACATCTATTACTACCTGGCCTACAAGGACCTGCCGGCGATCTTCCAGAACGGCGCCAACGACGGCTTCCACGAGGCCATCGGCGACACCATCGTGCTGTCGATGACGCCGAACTACCTCAACTCGATGAACCTGGTCGACAAGCCGG
>JAPLSI010000208.1 GCA_026398715.1 Gammaproteobacteria bacterium | reverse complement strand
TCGTCCTCGGCGTAGGCGATCGGGCCGAGTTCGTCGGACAGGCCCCACTTGGTCGCCATGTTGCGCGCCATCTTGGTCGCGCGCTCGATATCGTTGGACGCGCCGGTGGTGACCTTGTCGGTGCCGAAGATCAGCTCTTCGGCGACGCGGCCGCCGTACAGCGAGCACAGCATCGACTCGATCGCGGTGCGGTTGTAGCTGTACTTGTCGCCTTCCGGCAGGTACATGGTCACGCCCAAAGCTCTTCCTCTGGGAATAATGGTGACCTTGTAGACCGGATCGTGCTCGGGCACCAGGCGGCCGACGATGGCGTGGCCGGCTTCGTGATACGCCGTGAGCGTCTTCTCGGAATCGCTCATCGCCATCGAGCGGTTCTCGGTGCCCATCATGATCTTGTCGCGAGCCTTGTCGAAGTGATCCATCCGCACTTCCTTGCCGTTCTCGCGCGCGGCGAACAGCGCCGCCTCGTTGACCAGATTGGCCAGATCGGCGCCGGAGAAGCCCGGAGTACCGCGCGCGATCACCATCGGCACAACGTCGTCGGCCAGCGGCACTTTGCGCATGTGCACGCGCAGGATCTGTTCGCGGCCGCGCACATCCGGCAGGCCCACCACGACCTGACGGTCGAAGCGGCCCGGGCGCAGCAGCGCAGGGTCGAGCACGTCGGGACGGTTGGTCGCGGCGACCACGATCACGCCTTCGCCGCCCTCGAAACCGTCCATCTCGACCAGCAGCTGGTTGAGAGTCTGTTCGCGCTCGTCGTGACCGCCGCCCAGACCGGCGCCGCGATGACGGCCGACCGCGTCGATTTCGTCGATGAAGATGATGCAGGGCGCGTGCTTCTTGGCCTGGTCGAACATATCGCGCACGCGGCTGGCGCCGACGCCCACGAACATTTCGACGAAGTCCGAGCCCGAGATGCTGAAGAACGGCACCCGCGCTTCGCCGGCGATGGCCTTGGCGAGCAGGGTCTTGCCGGTGCCCGGCGGGCCGACCATCAGCACGCCGCGCGGAATCTTGCCGCCCAGCTTCTGGAACTTGCCGGGGTCGCGCAGGAATTCGACCAGCTCGGCCACTTCTTCCTTGGCCTCGTCGCAGCCGGCGACATCGGCGAAGGTGGCCTTGGTCTGATCTTCGTTGAGCAGCTTGGCGCGGGAGCGGCCGAAGGACATCGCGCCCTTGCTGCCGCCCTGCTGCATCTGACGCATGAAGTACAGCCAGACGCCGATCAGCAGCGCGATCGGCAGCAGATTGAACAGCAGACTGACGAGCAGCGAGCGCCCGGAAGACAGCGGGGTCTGGACGATTTCGACTTTGTGCGCGATCAGGTCGTTGAACATTTCGCGGTCGCCGGGGCTGAAGGTCTGGAATTCGCTGCCGTCCTTGCGCACGCCGCGGATGGTCATGCCGTCTTCTTCGATGACGACTTTCTTGACCCGGTCGGTCTGCACCTGTTGCACGAACTGGTCGTAGGTCAGGGCCTTCTCGGCCGTGCCCATCCCCGGTGGGGTGAAGCTCTGGAACACCACCATCAGCACGATGGCGACGATCACCCACAGCAGCAGATTCTTGGCCAAGTTCTTCATCCTTCGCTATCGCCCGGAATGGGCGCTGGTTTGGAAACGCTCTACCCGTATCGCTGCGTCATCCGGCCGAAGCCGGAAGCCTGCCCTGGGCGAGGGCATACACTTCCGTCGACCGCTTGCGCGAGGCCGCCGGCTTGCGGATCACGACACGGGCGTAACGCTTGCGCAAGGCCCGGACGTAATCGTCGAATCCCACCCCCTGGAACAGCTTGATCAGGAAGGCGCCCCCGGGCCGTAGATGGCGGTCGGCGAAATCCATCGCCAGCTCCGCCAGATGCATGGCCCGCGGCAGGTCCACCGCATCGACACCGCTCATATTGGGGGCCATGTCGGACAGCACAAGGTCCACGACCTGCCCGTTCAGCAGGGCTTCCAGCTGGGCCAGCACTTCGTCTTCGCGGAAATCGCCGTGGATGAACTCCACCCCGGCGAGGGACGGCATTTCCAGGATGTCCAGGGCCACCACCCGGCCGCTGCCGCCAAGAGCCTGACGGACCCACTGCGACCAGCCGCCCGGGGCGGCGCCGAGGTCCACCACCACCATGCCGGGCTTGAGCAGGCGGTCGCGCTCGACCAGTTCCTCCAGCTTGTAGGCCGCCCGCGACCGCAACCCTTCCGCCTGCGCTTTTTTGACGTAGGGGTCGGCGAAATGCTCTTTGAGCCAGCGTTGGCTGCTCTTGCTGCGGGTGGCCATGGAAGAGATTACGGAAGCGGACGGGGAAAGGAGGCAAGAGCCGGGAGGGAAAAGCCTGGAGGCGTGCGCCGGGAATCGGGCGTATTGCCGGCCATGATACCCTGCGCGCCAGTCCCCGCCCGCTTCAGCAAGCCCTTTCCCGCATGTCGACCAAGCTCAGCAACGCCCAGAATCGCTTCCTCCGCGGACAGGCCCACGGCCTGAAGGCGATGCTGCAGACAGGCAACAAGGGCCTGACCGACGCCGTGGTGGCCGAGATCGACAGTGCTCTGGAACACCACGAGCTGATCAAGGTGAAGGTGGCCGCCGAAGACCGCGAGGCCCGCGAGGCGATGGTGGCCGATCTGGCCGAACGCTGCGGCGCGGCGCTGGTTCAGCGCATCGGCAATGTCGCCATCCTCTACCGGCCCAGCACCGACCACCGCCAGATCGTTCTGCCGCGGGGCTGAGATCGGCGATTCACGAGCAAGTTTTCTCGTCATGCTGGTTACTCCATTCCGCTGACAGCGCCCATGCAACTGCATCTCGAACGTCCCGACCACGAATTCTTCCTGCGCGGCGCCGACGGCACCGGCGCCCTGGTCAACGAGCGTCGATTGAGCGCGAGCTTCATACTTTCGCCGAATACACTGGTCGAAAACTGGGCGGTGAGCGATGTCGCCGCGATGACGCCCGCCGACCTGGAACCGCTGTTCGCATTGCAGCCGGAAGTGATTCTGCTGGGCTGCGGCGCCACCCAGACATTTCCGCCGGCCGCCACCATGGCCGCATGCCTGTCGCGCGGCATCGGCCTGGAAACCATGACCAATTCCGCCGCCGCGCGCACCTTCAACGTGCTCGCCAGCGAAAGCCGGCGCGTGGTCGCAGGCTTCGTAATCAGCGGCTGATCGCGCATCGCCGTGTTCGTCATGCGCAAAGCCGCTGTGGTCGCGCTGGCGACGCTGATGGCATCGTGCGCCGCTCCGGCACCCTCCCCCGAAACCCGATACCAACGCTGGCTTGCTGCAGGGCATCGGCAGGATGCGCTGCAATACCGTGCTTATCTGCAGCGCGAAAGCGCGGCCGATGCGGTGCCTCTGGACGCTCTGCTGCGCACCTCGCGACGCTGGCGCATCTGCCTGCACGATGAATTCTCGATACCGACACGGGAACTCTGGCGGAACATGCCGCCAACGCTGCGGGTGGTGCGCGAACTTCGCGATGCCGGCATGCTCGACCCGGCGCTGGCGCGATCGGTCTACCGCAATGAGGCCGTCAACCGCTGCGCCGGCGGCAGCGCCGGCAGCAAGCATCGCGAAAACCGCGCGATCGATTTCGATCTACCGCCGCATCCGGACAACATCGCTCGGCTGTGCGCGTTCTGGCGCGCGCGCGGGCCGGAGCTGAAGCTGGGGCTTGGTTTCTACACGCCGACCGCGATCCATCTCGACACCGCGGGATTCCGCACCTGGGGCAGCGACCATCGTCGCGGCACTTCGCTGTGCCTCACACAGAGAAATTTGCAGAAAACATTCGTAGGAGCGACGGAAGTCACGACGAAGCATGGAAATTCTTGACCAGCCATTCGGCTGTTGAAAGCACGCAGCCTG
>JAPLSI010000032.1 GCA_026398715.1 Gammaproteobacteria bacterium | reverse complement strand
CCAGCGGCTTGCGCAACACGTGGCGGTGCCCTTGCAGGGTTTCCAGTTCGATGATGTCGCCCGGACGCGCGCCCAGCATGTCTGCCAGGTAGTCGGTCAGCAGCAGGCCACCGGGCGGCGGGGTGATTGGTCGATCCTCGCGATCGAGGGGTTGCTTGAGTCGTGCGCTTGAATCGACCGCGACCAGCACCGTGCGATGGCTCGCCGCGCGGAAGCGTACCCACACCGGCACCGCGCGCTGCGCTTCGACCCGCGTCGCGCCGGACAAGGCGCGCAATTCGTCCAGCGCGCGCGGCGTGGTGGACTCGGTGAACGCCACCGACACGTCATGTCGTTGGCCACGCTCGAAGCCGCGCTCGACCATGTTGTCGATGGCATCGCCCTGGAATCGCCCCATCATCACGATGGCCGTGCCAAATCCCAATCCCACCCAAGTCAGCACCGTTCGCCAGGGCCGTTGCATCAGGTTGTGCAGGATCAGGCGATGCGCCTGGCGCAGCCGGCGCGCTGCGCCGAAACGTTCCAGCCGGAACCATGCCGGGCGCCATGGCACATCCGGGCGCATCGCTTCCGCCGGCGCCAGCCGCATTGCCCGCAGCACCGGCAGCGCCGCGCCGGCCAGCGCACTCAGCGCACTGACGGCAAAGGCCAGCACCACCACCGGGCCGGGCAGCATGAAGTCGAGGTACGGCAAGCGATAGAAATCGCGATACAGGCCCGCGATCTGGTGGCCCAGGTACACACCCAGGGCGATGCCCAGGATGGCCCCGACGCAACCGATCAACAATGCCAGTCCGGCGTAATGCAGCAGGATTTCCCTGGGTGAATAGCCGAAGGCCTTCAGCGTGCCGATCTGCTCGCGCTGGCTGGCGACCAGTCGCGACAACACGACGTAAAGAACGAACGCCGACACGGAAAGGAACACGCCAGGAAACAGCAAGGCCATCGTCCCCAACTGCCGGAATTCTTCGCTGAGGTAACGGTGCGAACGCTGGTCCTCGCGTGCGATCGCGCCAACGCCGCCGTAGCTGGCCAGCACGGCGTCCACCGCATCGAGCACAGGCTGCCGCGGCGTGTCGGGCTGCAGCGCGAGGGTCACGCTGTTGAAGGCGCCGTCCAGGTCCAGCGCCGCCTCCATCGCCGGTCGCGGCAGCCACGCGATGGCGAACCGGCGCGGATCCGGGAACATCGATTGCGGCGGCATCTGCGCCACGAACTCCGGCGTCGCCCCGATGCCGGTGACATGGAATTCCTGGCGGCGGCCGTGCATCACCACCATCAGGGTCGTGCCCACGTGCAGCCGTTGCGCCTCGGCGAAGGCATCGCTCACCACCATCGCGTGGCGATCGCCGATATCGGGCAGGTGGCCTTCGCGCAGGCGCAGGCGGTTGAGTCCCGTCGCGACGTCGGACGGCATGCTCAAGGCCTGCAGGGTGATCGGATCGTCGAAGCCGGGCAACTCGATGCGACCGTAGGCGACGATGCGCGTATCCACCGCCAGCACGCCGGGGATGGCGGCCAACCGCGCGGCCACCTGTTCGGGCGCGCGCTTGAGATCGGCGAACACATCCGCGAAGGCCTGCTCGCGGTAATAGCGCTCGCGGCTCGATTGCAGCGAATTCAATGTCGCCTGCGACATCACCAGCGTGGCGATGCCCACCGCCGCCACCAGCACGATCGCCACCACCTGGCCGCGCAGGTTCCACAGGTCACGCCAGCGCTTGCGCGCGAGCATCGTCACCAGGACAGCTCCGACGGCTTGGCGCGGACTTCGTTCCGATATTCATTGGCGATGCGGCCGTTGGCCAGCTGCAGGACGCGATGCGCCATGCGCGCGATATCGGCGTTGTGGGTGATGATCAGCGTGGTCGTGCCGAGGTCGCGATTCACCGCGGCCAGCGCCTCCAGCACCAGGATGCCGGTCTGCGCATCCAGCGCGCCGGTCGGCTCGTCGCACAACAGCACGTCGGGTCGTTTGGCGATGGCGCGCGCGATGGCCACCCGTTGTTGTTCGCCACCGGACATCTGCGTTGGAAAATGGTCGCGCCTCGCGGCCAGGCCGACCCGCGCCAGCGCATCGTCGGGCGACATCGGGTTATCCGCGATCTCGGTCACCAAGGCCACGTTTTCCAACGCGGTAAGGCTGGGGATCAGGTTGTAGAACTGGAAGACGAAGCCGACGTGCTCGCGGCGGAACCGGGTCAGCTCCTTTTCGCTGGCGCCATCGAGGCGATGGTCGCCGTACCAAAGCTCGCCGGAACTGGGTACGTCAAGGCCGCCCAGGATATTGAGCAAGGTCGATTTGCCGCTGCCCGACGGGCCCAGCAACACCACCAGCTCGCCCTTTTCCAGGACCAGGTCGACGCCGCGCAGCGCGGTCACGTCCACCTCGCCCATCCGGTAA
>JAPLSI010000245.1 GCA_026398715.1 Gammaproteobacteria bacterium | reverse complement strand
CGGACAGCGCGGTGATCGCGTTGTGCAACGCGACCTTGCCGGCGGTGCCGGACATCGCAATGGTGCCGGTGTTGTCAGGGGTCGGCAGCGGCGTCGCCAGTGTGTTGGCGCCGGCTGCTTGCTGCACCAGCAGGTACTGGCCTGGCTGCAACGTGCCCGACACCGGCGTAACGGCCCAGGTCGTGCCCGCGGACGATGCGTACTGCACCGACCATCCCGTCAGGTCCACCGCGCTTGAGCCGGCGTTGAACAGCTCGATGAAGTCGTTCTTGTATTGCGCGCCGGAGTTGCCGCCGCCGCCGTAGACCTGGCTGATGAGCACTTGCGCCTGCAAGGGCAGGGCCAGAAAAACGGACAAGGCACAGACAAACCACGACAGACGTCGTTGATGGCGCATGGAATTTCCCCGGGGTGAGTGAGCAGCCAAGCCGGCCGCCCAAAATGACGGGCCATGGTATGCGAGGCCCCGCGACGTTTCCATGACAATCTGTCGCCCGCCGGCCGTCGGCGGCGCACAATACGTTACCCTTTGCTTGATCCGTCAATTATTTTTGCCACTTCCATGACCCAGCTTCCATGACCCAGCCCCAGAATCAGCGCCCCCTCGAAGCGGGCATCACCACCGACCTTGGCGAACGGCTTAGTTACGGCGGTTACCTGCAGCTCGATACCCTGCTGTCCGCGCAACGCCCGTTGTCGAACCCACAGCACCACGACGAGTTGCTGTTCATCGTGCAGCACCAGGTGGCCGAGCTGTGGATGAAGCTGGTGATCCACGAACTGCGCGCGGCCATCGCGCACCTGCAGGCCGACGAGCTGGCGCCGACGCAAAAGATCCTGGCGCGCGTCAAGCAGGTACAACGCCAGCTGTTCGAACAATGGGGCGTGCTCGAGACGCTGACGCCGAACGAATACCTGGAGTTTCGTCATGTGCTCGGCCCGGCATCGGGCTTCCAGTCCCTGCAGTACCGCCTGATCGAATTCCTGCTCGGCAACAAGAACGCCGACATGGTTGCGGTGTTTGCCCACGACCCACAGGCGCAGGCCGAACTGGTGCGTACCCTGGAATCGCCTTCGCTATATGACGAATTCCTGCGCTACCTGCACCGCCGCGGCCACGCCATCCCGGCCGATCGCGTGCAGCGCGACTGGACCGTTCCGCATGCGCGTGACGATCGGCTGATTCCGGTTTTCCAGGCCATCTACGAAGACATCGATTCGAACTGGGAGGCCTACGCCCTGTGCGAGCAGCTGCTGGATATCGAACAGAGCTTCCAGTTGTGGCGATTCAGGCACATGAAGACGGTCGAACGCATCATCGGCTTCCGCCGCGGCACCGGCGGCAGCTCGGGCGTGGGGTTCCTCAAGCAGGCGTTGGAGCTGACCTTCTTCCCGGAGTTGCTGGACGTGCGCACCGTGCTGGTCGCGAAAGGCTGATGCTGCGACGCAGCATGGTATTTGTGTTTGACGGGCAGCCCGGTTGCGGTTACATCTTGCGGGTCATTTTTAAGGGAGAAGCCGCATGAGCGGTGCTGCAGACACGCCTCGATCCGAGGCCGCGATTCCGGAATTCAAGCAAATGATGGGGCATCCCGCTCCGTTGTGGATGTTGTTCATGACCGAATTCTGGGAGCGCTTCGCGTTCTACGGCATCCGTTGGGCGCTCGTGCTTTACATCGTCGCGCAGTTCCATGCGGGCTCCGCGACCGGTGAACAGTCGGCCAACCTGATCTATGGCGCCTACCTCGCGCTGGTTTATGCAGCAGCGATCTTCGGCGGCTACGTGGCAGACAAGGTGCTGGGCTACCAGCGATCGATCCTGCTCGGTGCGATCATCATGGCCGCCGGCCTGTTCATGATCACTATGCCGAACGAGGAAGTATTCAAGTTCGGCCTCGCCACCATCATCGCCGGCAACGGCTTGTTCAAGCCCAACATCTCCACGATGGTCGGCAAGCTGTACACGCAGGGCGACGAGCGCCGCGACTCCGGCTTCACGATCTTCTACATGGGCATCAACGCCGGCGCCTTCATCGCGCCCATCCTGACCGGCATCATGGCCGAGCGCATGTTCGGCGGTTCGCCCGACATGCCCGCCTACAAGGTCGTGTTCCTGACCGCCGGCATCGGCATGCTGATCAGCCTGGTGTGGTTCTGGTTCGGTCGCGCCCAGCTTGGCACGGTCGGCCGTCCGCCGGTCGAGTCCGACTCGAAGGCCAAGGTGTTGTACGTGTTGATCGGCGCGCTGCTCTCGATCCCGGTGATCTATTTCCTGCTGTCGATCAACGCCAAGAGCCTGCAGTACTACGTGCTGTTCCCGATGTTCGTGCTGCTGTGCGCCATGATCATGATCGAGGGCTTCCGCGACGGCGCCGTGGCCCGCGACCGCGCGATCGCCATGTTGATCATTTTTGTATTCAACATCCTGTTCTGGATGTTCTTCGAACAGGCCGGCAGCTCCTTCACCTTCCTGGCTGACAAGATCGTCGACAAGAACGTGTTCGGCTTTGCTTTCCCGGTCGGCTGGTTCCAGTCGGTGAACTCGATCGCGATCATCGTGTTCGCGCCGATCATGGCCTGGCTGTGGATCCGGCTTGGCCGCGCCAACCCGAGCATCCCGCGCAAGTTCGGCCTGGGCCTGATCTTCAACGGCCTGGCTTTCCTTCTGCTGATGTTCGCGCTCGGTAGCCTGCTCAACGATGCCGGCCAGATCCCGTTCTGGACCCTGTTCGCGGTCTACGTGATCCAGTCCATCGGCGAGTTGTGCCTGTCGCCGATCGGCCTGTCCATGGTGACCAAGCTGGCGCCGTTGCGCCTGGTCGGCCTGGGCATGGGCGGCTGGTTCCTGTCCACCGGCATCGGCAACAACCTGTCCGGCATCTTCGCCAGCGAAGTCAGCGGCGAGACCGGCATGACCGCAGCCTCGGCGCTCGAGGGTTACACCTTCGGTTTCTGGGTGTTGCTGGGCGGCGGCGTGTTGTTGTTCCTGATCGCCCCGCTGATCCAGAAGCTGATGCACGGCGTCAAATAACAGTGGGAGCGGCCTCGGCCGCGATGCTCTCAGTCTCAAGAAAACGGCGACCTTCGGGTCGCCGTTCTATTTTCTGCTGGCGATACCCTGGACGGGCCCTGGACCGGCCCGGTGTGATCAACCGTCGCGCGTGGCGCGCTCGCGTTCTTCCATGCGCGTCAGCAGGCTGTCCAGCGCCGAACGTTCGTCCGCGCGCAGTCCGTCCAACAGGCGGCGTTCGTATTCCAGCGCCAGTGGCGCCACTTCGTCGTACACCCGGTAGCCCTTGGCCGACAACTGCAGCACCGAGCGCCGACGGTCCTCGCCATGCAAACGCCGTTTCAAACGACCGCTTCCCAGCAGGGACGTGACGGCGCGGCTCACCGCCACCTTGTCCATCGCCGTGCGTTCGGCCACCTCGGTCGCCGACAGGTCCGGGTAGCGGCCCAGCACCGCCAGGATCCGCCATTCCGTCACGTTCAGGCCGAAGCGATCGCCATACAGGGCCGCGATGTCCTGGCTGATGCGGTTGGACAGCACCGACAGCCGATAGGGCAGGAAGCGGTCAAGTTCCAGCACGGCGTGGTCGGGGTGGCTTTTGTTGCTCATCGGTTCATCCGCAGCGGGCACTTGCCATTGGTTTCATATGAAACTATATAATCGCCGCCACCGCCGCAAGTCCTTGCGCAGGAGACTTCCCATGAACGCCCAACCCAACCTTGGCATCCAGCCGACCACCTTCGAGAACCCGATGGGCATCGACGGCTTCGAATTCGTCGAATTCGCCTCGCCGGAACCGGAGAAGCTTCACGCCTACTTCAAGATGCTTGGGTTCGTACCGGTTGCGCGGCACAGGACGCGCAAGATCACGAACTACCGGCAGGGCGATTGCACCTTCCTGCTCAACGAGGATCCGGATTCCTTCGCTGCCGAATTCGCCAAGCAGCATGGACCGTCCGCCTGCGGCTTCGCGGTGCGGGTGAACAAGCTGGCCGAGTGGGTGCGGGTGCAGGCACTGAAGAACGGCGCCGAGCAGATTGGCGAGCTGGAACTGACCAAGGCCGTGGCGGCGCCGGTGATCAAGGGCATCGGCGGCTGCATGCTCTACATCGTCGACCGCTACGACAACAAGGGCACCATCCATGATCCGGACTGGGAGTGGCTGCCGGGCGCGGAGATGATGCCCAAGGGCCTCGGCCTGACCTTCATCGACCACCTTACCCACAATCTGTATGCCGGCAACATGGAGAAGTGGGCCGGCTACTACGAGCGCCTGTTCAATTTCCGCGAGATCCGCTATTTCGACATCAAGGGCGCCAAGACCGGCCTCTTGTCGAAAGCGATGACGGCGCCGGACGGCATGGTGCGCATTCCGCTCAACGAGTCGCGCGATCCCAAGTCGCAGATCAATGAATACCTTGACGCGTACGGCGGCGAAGGCATCCAGCACATCGCCTGCTTCACCAACGACATCTACACGACCGTCGAGGCCATGCGCGCGGCCGGCGTCGAGTTCCTGGACACGCCGGATACCTACTTCGACGTGGTCGATGAGCGCGTTCCGAACCACGGCGAAGACGTGGCGCGGCTGCGCAGGAACAAGATCCTGATCGATGCCGACCTGGAGACCAAGACGCGCAAGCTGCTGCAGATTTTCACCACCAACGCAGTAGGTCCGATCTTCTTCGAGATCATCCAGCGCAAGGGCAACGAAGGTTTTGGCGAAGGCAACTTCCAGGCCCTGTTCGAGAGCATCGAGCGCGACCAGATCCGTCGCGGGGTGCTGTGATGCCGGCCGGCGTGATGCAGGCGCGCGGCTACCAGTCGGGGTTCGGCAACGAATTCGCGACCGAGGCCTTGGCCGGGACGCTTACCGAAGGCCGCAACTCGCCGCAGCGCGTCGCGCACGGGCTGTATGCCGAGCAATTGTCCGGCACCGCCTTCACTGCGCCGCGCCACCAGAACCGGCGCAGCTGGCTCTACCGCATCCGCCCCTCGGCCGTGCATGGCGAATTCGAGATGCTGGGCGAGGGCAGCTTCCACGGTCGCTTCGACGAGGTGCCCGCCACGCCCAACCAGTTGCGCTGGAGCCCGATGCCGGCGCCGCTCGTGCCCACCGATTTCATCGACGGGTTGTTCACCATCGCCGGCAATGGCGGCGCTGCGCAGCAGTCCGGCGTGGGCATCCACGTGTATGCCGCCAACTGCTCGATGCTGGGCCGCTACTTCTACAACGCCGATGCCGAGATGCTGGTGCTGCCGCAGCAGGGCCGGCTGCGCCTGCTGACCGAAATGGGCGTGATCGAGGTGGAGCCGCAGGAAATCGCCGTGCTGCCCCGTGGCGTGCGTTTCCGCGTCGAGCTGCCCGACAGCGTGGGCGGCCATGGCGACGATGCGCATGTCGCGCACGGCTATGTCTGCGAAAACTTCGGCGCCGCGCTGCGCCTGCCCGAATTGGGCCCGATCGGTTCGAACGGCCTGGCCAATGCCCGCGACTTCCTGACGCCGCATGCGTCTTTCGAAGACGTCGAAGGCGAGTTCGAGCTCGTCGCCAAGTTCCACGGTCGCCTGTGGCGCGCCGCCATCGGCCACTCGCCGCTGGACGTGGTCGGCTGGCATGGCAATTACGCGCCGTACAAGTACGACCTGCGCCGCTTCAATACGATCGGTTCGATCAGCTACGACCATCCCGACCCGTCCATCTTCACCGTGCTCACCTCGGCCAGCGACACGCCGGGCACGGCCAACCTGGACTTCGCGATCTTCCCGCCGCGCTGGCTGGTGGCGCAGGACACGTTCCGGCCGCCGTGGTTCCATCGCAACCTGGCCAGCGAGTTCATGGGCCTGATCCATGGCGTGTACGACGCCAAGGCCGAAGGCTTCGTGCCCGGCGGCGCATCGCTGCACAACTGCATGAGCGGCCACGGACCCGACGCGGCGACCTTCGAGAAAGCCTCGAACGCCGACCTGTCCCGCCCGGACGTCATCACCGGTACGATGGCCTTCATGTTCGAAACCCGCGCGGTGATCCAGCCCACTCGCCAGGCCATGGACTCCATCCATCGCCAGCGCGACTACCAGGATTGCTGGAAGGGCCTCAAGCGCAACTTCAACGGATGATTCGATGAAACTTGGTTCACTGAAGGAAGGCGGCCGCGACGGCACGCTGATCGTGGTCTCCCGCGACTTGTCGCGCGCCGTGAAGGCCACCGGCATCGCGCCGACCATGCAGCGCGCGCTGGAAGAATGGGAATCGACCGCGCCGCGATTGAATTCCATCTACGAAGTGCTGAACCTCAGCCCGGCGGAAACCATCAACGGTGAGCCTGTATTCGCAGTGGATTTCGCCGCACTGGCCTCGCCCTTGCCGCGCGCCTACGAGTTCGTCGACGGCAGCGCCTACCTGCCGCACGTGGCCCGCGTTCGCAAGGCACGTGGCGCGGAAGTGCCGGAGAGTTTCTACACCGACCCGCTGATGTACCAGGGCGTGAGCGCCGGCTTCCTGGGCCCGCGCGACCCGGTGCGCGTCACCGACGAGGCGCAGGGCATCGACCTGGAAGCCGAAGTGGTGGTGGTGACCGATGACGTGCCGATGGCCGTGACGCCTGGCCAGGCCGCCTCGCACATCCAGTTGATCGGACTGATCAACGACGTGTCGTTGCGCAACCTGATTCCCGGCGAGCTCGCCAAGGGCTTCGGCTTCCTGCAGTCCAAGCCGCGCTCGGCGCTCAGCCCCGTGCTGGTGACCCCTGACGAACTGGCCGACGCCTGGCAGGGCAACAAGGTGCACCTGCCCTTGCTGACCCACATCAACGGTGTCTGGTTCGGCGCGCCGGAAGCGGGCGTGGACATGCAGTTCGATTTCGCCCAACTGGTTGCCCACGCAGCGAAAACGCGGCCGCTGTCGGCCGGCACCATCGTCGGCTCGGGCACGGTCGCCAACGAGGACACCTCGCTCGGCGCCTCGTGCTTCGCGGAACTGCGCACGGTCGAGACATTGCGCGATGGCAAGCCCAGCACGCCCTTCATGAAGTACGGCGACACGGTGCGCATCGAGATGCTCTCGCGTTCCGGCGAATCGGTCTTCGGCGCGATCGAGCAGAAGATCTCTGCGCCCTAGGGCGGTTTAGCGTACAAGCGGATACGCGCTGCGGCGAGGCAGGGGTCGGTATTCACTTCGAGTCGCTGCACTCGCGCCTGCCGGCGCTCGCGCGACTTGGTCGAAGCAAACACCGCCCCCCGCTCCCATACGCAATCCGTACTTCTGCCCTGCTGTCCTCCCGACTAAGTACTCATACAAGACCTCCACTTCGTCTCGGTGAATTGGCTCGGTCAGAATTGGCGCGCGATGGGCTCATCGGCGTGGTTCTTAGTCTGCACAAGCGCCGCTTGTCACGTGGTGGAGCCACGTGTGCACTTCCCTTGATGTTGCGCGACTTCGAATTACTGCTGCAGTATCGGCTCTGCTCTTTGCTTCGGACGTGGTTGGACCACGTCTGCTTCTCACCGGCTTAGAGCGTTGGTGAATGGGGCGACGTCGGGGGCCGGGTGGCATCGC
>JAPLSI010000131.1 GCA_026398715.1 Gammaproteobacteria bacterium | reverse complement strand
GGTGACCGGCCAGCCGGACTGGGCCAGCGTGCAACTGCACTACCAGGGCCCGCGCCTGGGCCGCGACGTCCTGCTGCGCTATCTGGTCTCCTATCGCGAGCATGATGATTTCCACGAACACTGCGTCGAGCGGATATTTGTTGATGTCCTCGCAATATGCCTGCCCTCCCGCCTGTCGGTGTATGCGCGCTACACTCGACGCGGCGGGCTGGACATCAATCCATTCCGCGCCACTCCGGGCTGGCTGATGCCCGGCAATACACGGACCTCGCGCCAGTGAAAACCATGTTGCCCCGCCCGTCGTCGCGCCGGATCGCGTTATTGGCCGGCAGCGTGCTCGCCGTACTGCTGGTCGCCTGCCAGAAGGGCCCTGCGGGCAACGCCGACGGCAGCCAGGCCTCAGGCGAGGACGATGCCGATTCGGCCCAGGTCGATGCCTCGGCTGTTTCGACCGCACAGCCCCCGCCGCCGGACCTGGGAGATTTCAAGCTGGTGTCGGTGCTGTTGGGCACGTCGCTGGATGCCGAGCGCATCGTGGTAGGCGATGCCGACACCTTCGCGCCCACGGACAAGATCCACGCTTCGGTGCTGAGCACCGGTGCGCACGACGGCCTGCGCCTGTCGGCCAAATGGCTGGCGCCCGACGGCAGCGTGGTGGCTGAAACCGAGCAGCCCTTGGCGCCGACCACGGCGACCGCCACCACCTTCAGCATCGCCAATCCCGCCGGCTGGCCCGTGGGCGAGTATCAATTGCAGGTCGCGGTGAACGGCAGCACGCTGCAGACGCGAACCTTCAAGGTGGAATGACCATGGCAGATGCCAACCGCTACGCCCCGATCCTGCGCCGCTTGCATTGGCTGATGGCCGTGCTGATCGCGCTGGGCTACCTGGCCATCGAGCAGCGCGGTTTCTTCGCACGCGGCAGCACCGGGCGCTACGTGATGGTGCAGTCGCATTTCTGGATCGGCCTGACCGTGTTCGTGCTGGCCTGGTGGCGGATCGCGCAGCGTCGTCGCTTCGGCGCGCCGGCGATCACGCCGGCCCTGCCTGGCTGGCAGGCGGGCATCGGCACGCTGATGCACGTGCTGCTGTATGTGTTCTTCATCGCGATGCCGATCATGGGGCTGTCGACTGCCTGGCTCGACGGCAAGTCGGTGTTCCTGCCGTTCACCGACATCGCGCTACCGGCCTTGCTCGCGCCGGACGAACTCTTGGCCAAGACCATGGAAGACCTGCACGGCCAGGTCGGTGAAATCTTCTACTGGGTCATCGGCTTCCACATCGTGGCGGCGATCTACCACCACTTCGTCCGCCGCGACGACACCCTGCGCCGGATGGCCTGAGCCATTTCGCCCGGCCTTGTTCGCGCGGCCTAGTCGCGCGCGCCTTGCACGCGTTTCATCAACGCCGAATCCGAGTCGCGCCAGGCCAGCACGTCGGCGGTCAAGGGCCGCGCCAGCATGCGCTGCAGTTCTTCATGCATCGCCTCGGGAAAGCTCGACAGGTATTGCGAGGTCGGGATGATGCCGTTGCGGCCGACGGCGCCGCCTCGCATCATGCCGGCGGCATGCACGACGCCATTGCGCACGAACTCCACCGCCATGTAGTTCCAGCGCTCGTCCGAACACAGCCAGTTGAAGCGCAACTCGTAGCGCTGGAACAGGTCCAGGCCGCGCCGGAAGTTCATCACCACGCCGCCTGCCATCGGCCGCCAGCCGTTCTTCACCATTGCCTTCAGGAATCCCGTTCGAGTGAAGCACTCGAGCAGCGCCAGGTCCACCATCGTCAGATAGCGGCCGTTGTTCATGTGCAGGTTGATGTCCAGGTCGTTGGGCAACACGCGCCAGCGCTGCACCAGGGGTTCACCCAACGCCATCGCCGGCAGCCAGTGCCCGCGCAACAACACCCACAGCAAGCGCAGGTAGAGATTCACTCAGGGCGTGGCTTTGCGTCGGTACTGGCCGTCGAAGGCAATCGTCCAGGTCTTGCCGTCGTCCACGGACGATTCCCACAACTGGCGAACGCTGCCGTCCGCATTCGGCGTCCAGGTGATGCGCTCGCGCTGGGCGACGCCGGTCTTGGCGTCGGGCTTGGGCTGCTGCCCGGACAACACCATGCTGCCCGCGGCGAAGTTGCCGTTGAGCACCAGTCGCGTGCCCTGGGCGTCCACCCAGAACTGCTCCCACTGCCCGGTCTGGGCGTTGTACAGGTTGAAGCTCCTGCCGTCGCCGGCGCCTGGCGGATTGCCGCCACTGGTCCAGTGCTCGGCGATCACACAGCCATTCAAGATCGACTCGATCCGGCTCTGGCCGACCGGCTTGCCGGCAGGGTCGAACACCTCCCACTCGCCCAGCCAGAAGTCGAACTGGCGGAATTCGGCGGCCGAGCACGGCACCGGCCGCTTGGGCGGGGCCTTGGGTTCGTCGGCGGAGGCGGGCGTGGTGGACATCAGCAGCACCAAAAGGAGGATTGCAGAGCGCATGGCCGGCTCCAGCCGGGGAAGGTCAGCCCAGCTTAGCCGGTGGCGCCGTCTGCTGCTTTCCGGCGACCTCCGGAACCGCGACAATGGGCGGTGGCATCATCGAGGAGCAACCCATGGCAGAACAAGTCCTGACCCCGCCACCCGGCGGCGCGTCGATCACCATCTCCGGCGGCAAACTGTCGGTTCCCAACAATCCGATCATCCCCTTCATCGAAGGCGACGGCACCGGCGCCGACATCTGGCGTTCTTCGGTGCGCGTGCTCGATGCCGCGGTCGCGAAGGCCTACGGCGGTTCGCGCAAGATCCACTGGCTGGAAGTGCTGGCCGGCGAGAAGGCGAACAACGAACTCGGCACCTGGTTGCCTGAATCTACCGTGCAGGCCTGCCGCGACTACCTGGTGTCCATCAAGGGTCCATTGACCACGCCCGTCGGCGGTGGCATCCGGTCCCTGAACGTCGCGCTGCGGCAGATGCTCGACCTGTACGTGTGCCTGCGCCCGGTGCGTTGGTTCAAGGGCGTGCCGTCCCCGGTGAAGGCGCCGGAGAAGGTCAACATGACCATCTTCCGCGAGAACACCGAGGACATCTACGCCGGCATCGAGTGGGCTGGCGGCAGTGCCGATGCGCAGAAGGTTCTGGACTTCGTGCAGAAGGAATTCCCGCAGATGTTCGGCAAGATCCGCTTCGGCACGGCGGAAAAAAATGCCGAGTGGCAGGCTGCGCTGGAAGGCGTCGGCGGCCCGAAGCGCGAGACCCCGGTGATGGTCGGCATCGGCTTGAAGCCGGTGTCCTACCTCGGCACCGAGCGCCTCGTGCACAGCGCCATCCAGTACGCGATCGCGCATGGCTCCAAGTCGGTGACCCTGGTGCACAAGGGCAACATCATGAAGTTCAGCGAAGGCGGCTTCCGTGACTGGGGCTACCAGGTCGCCAAGGACTTTTACGGCGCGGTCGAGCTCGACGGCGGCCCGTGGATGGTGATTCCGGACGGCAAGCCGGGCGCAGGCCTGGTCATCAAGGACGCGATTGCCGATGCGTTCCTGCAGCAGATCCTGTTGCGCCCCGCGGAATACGACGTGGTCGCCACGCTCAACTTGAACGGCGATTATTTGTCGGATGCGCTGGCCGCGCAGGTCGGCGGCATCGGCATCGCGCCGGGCGCCAACATCAACTACGTGACCGGACATGCTGTATTCGAAGCCACGCACGGCACGGCGCCGAAGTACGCAGGCCTGGACAAGGTCAATCCGGGTTCAGTGATCCTGTCGGGCGAAATGATGTTGCGTTACATGGGTTGGAACGAAGCCGCCGACGCCATCATCCGCGCCATGGATGCGGCCATCGGCAGCAAGCGCGTGACCTACGATTTCGCCCGCCTGATGGAAGGCGCGACCGAAGTGAAGTGCTCGGAATTCGGCGACGAGCTGATCAAGCACATGTAAGAGTCAGCGTGGCAGGAAAACCGACGCGCCAGTCTGCTCAAGCAGGCTGGCGCGTTTTTTTATGCGCGACGGACCTGCAACGGCGCGTCGGCGGGGTCGGGGTCGTCGATGGGCTCGCGCTTGTGCTCGCCGGGCGGCAGGTCTTCGGTGCTGTCCGGGTCTTCGTCCTCGCCCGGTTTGCCGGGCAGCGTCGCCTCGACCTGACTGGCCTCGTTGCCGGCGGCAAGCGGATCAGGCGCGTTGACCGCAGCGGCTTTGGACGGCTTGGTTTCGGCGTAGCCGGACGACCCGGGCTTGCCGGGGCGCGGCGTGATCTGTTCGCGTTTCGCCTCGCCGTCGTGCATGGGTGGGGTCGTGGCTGGCTTCATCACGGTGGTCATGGCTGCGGCTCCGCTCGGGGTCTGGATACCCACACTGCGGGAGAGCCCGCGAACGCGGGCTTAATGCTTCGCGTGGAGGCTTCGTTCCTCTAGTAGCATGGACTGGCCATGAGCCCTCGCCAGGAATCCCAGCGCAACACCGAACCCACCCGCGCCCAGGCCTGTGCCCTGGCGATCCGCGACGCCTTTGCCGACTACAACCGCCGATTCGGCGAAATAACGCGGCGCGCGCGCGGCCATTTCGAAAGCCGGGACTGGCACGCGGCCCGAACCGATGCGGTCGCCCGCATCGAACTCTACGACCGATGCATCCGAGAGATCACCCATGCGTTGGAAGCGCACCTGGGCGACCAGGCGCAGGACCGCGTGTTGTGGAACGCGGTGCGCGACCACTACGCAAAGCTGATCGCGCCGCTGCTGGACCAGGAGTTGTACAAGACCTTCTTCAACACGCTGACGCGGCGATTCTTCAAGACCCGCGGCGTGGCGCCGGACATCGAGTTCGTCGCGCTGGACATCGAGCCGACCGACCGCATCACCCATCCGGTGGCGCGCCACAGTTACGCAGTGTCGGGCGACCTGGTCGGTACGGTGCAGCGCCTGCTGGGCGACTACCGTTTCGCCGTGGGCTATTCCAACCTTGCCTCGGATGCCGCCGCAGTGGCGAAAAAACTGGAAGCCTGCGTGGCCGGCGATGGCGAGCCGGAAGTGCTGGCGATCGAATTGCTCGACACCGTCTTCTATCGCGAGCGGCGCGCCTACCTGGTCGGCCGCGTGTTCGGCCGCGACCGCTACTCGCCCTGCGTGATTGCGCTGGTGAATGAAGACGCCGGCCTGCGCGTGGACGCCGTGCTGGTCAATCGCCAGCACGTGGCGGTCTTGTTTGGTTACACGCACAGCTATTTCCACGCCGACCTCGCCACGGTCGGCGACGCGGTGGTGTTCCTGCGCACCTTGCTGCCGCGCAAGGCCGTGGATGAAATCTATACCGTGCTCGGCCGCGCCAAGCAGGGCAAGACCGAACGCTATCGGCACTTCTTCAGCCACCTGGCCGCGCATCCCGAGCAATCGCTGGTGCACGCCGAAGGCGAGCGCGGCATGGTGATGGCGGTATTCACCCTGCCCTCGTACCCGCTGGTGTTCAAGCTGATCCGCGACCAATTCGGTTACCCGAAAGAAAGCGACCGCGAGTATGTCCGTAATAAGTACTCTTTGGTGTTCAAGCACGACCGCGTCGGTCGCCTGATCGATGCCCAGGAATACCGCCACCTGCGCTTCCCGCGCGCGCAGTTCGACCCGGAGCTGCTGGATGAACTGCTGGGCCAGTGCAAGGAGTCCGTCAGCGCCGATGGCGATGACATCGTGGTGCACCACTGTTACGTCGAGCGCCGCCTGCGACCGCTCAACCTGTACGTGAAGGAGGTCGAGCACGACCTCGCGCTGGCCGCGATCCTGGACTACGGCCAGGCCATCAAGGACCTGGCGCGCAGCAATATCTTCCCGGGCGACCTGCTTCTGAAGAACTTCGGCGTCACCCGCCACGGCCGCGCCATCTTCTACGACTACGACGAGTTGTGCCTGGTCAGCGATTGCCACTTCCGCCGCTTGCCCGAACCGCGCAACGACGAGGAAGAGATGCATCACGGCGCCTGGTACTACGTGGGCGAGAACGATGTCTTCCCCGAACAGTTCCCGCGCTTCCTGGGCATGACGCCGGCGCAGCGCGAGGCATTGCTGGCCGCGCACGGCGAGATCTTCGACGTGCGCTGGTGGCAAGCCCTGCAGGAACGCTATCGCGCCGGCGGTTTCGAGGACGTGCCGCCGTATCCGGAGTCGGTGCGCTTGCACGCTTCCTGAGGCGACCGGCGCGACGCATGGGAACCACCGCCCGTGCACGAAGTCCAAACGTTCGCCGTGCTAGCCTCGGTCCCCTTATTCGAAACATCCCATCAAACCGCCCCCAGGAGTCTCCGATGCGTCTTTCCCTGATTGCCACCGCCCTGTTGCTGGCCAGCACCAGCGCCAGCGCCTACGCCCAGGACTCCATGATTCCGGCGATGCCCGCGCTGCCGCCGCCCGCCATGAAGCCGGTCGTTGCGCCCGCGCCGGCCGCCAACGCCACGCAGGCAAGCCCGATCGACACGGTGCTCGCCGGCGACTGGCGCGCCGATGCCAACAAGGCGCGTGACGCCTATCGCCATCCGCGCGAAACCCTCGCCTTCTTCGGCGTGAAGCCCGACCAGACAGTGATCGAGATGTGGCCCGGCGGCGGCTGGTATGCCGAAGTGCTGGCGCCGCTGCTGCGCGATGCGGGCAACTACATCGGGGTCATCGTCGATCCCGCCAAGCAGCCCGACGCCGACGGTACCGCCTATGCCGAGCGCAGCAACAGCAAGTTGCGCGCGTTGTTTGAAAAGCGCCCCGATGTCTTCGGCAAGGCGAAATTGCTCGAGGCCGGCAGCGCCGCACCAGTCCTGGGCGAGGCCAACTCCGCAGACGTGGTGCTGACTTTCCGCAATGCCCACAACTGGGTGATGGACGGCAACGAAAAGGCGATGTTCAAGGCCATGTACGACGTGCTCAAGCCCGGCGGCACCCTGGGCGTGGTGGACCATCGCGCCAAGCCCGACCAGCCGGCCGCTGAAATGAAAGAGAGCGGCTACCTGCCCGAGGCCTACGTCATCGCCCTGGCCGAAGCGGCGGGATTCAAGCTGCAGGCCAAGAGCGAGATCAACGCCAATCCGCGCGACACCAAGGACTATCCGGGCGGCGTCTGGACCTTGCCGCCGCGCCTGGCCAAGGGCGACGTGGACCGCGCCAGGTACCTGGCCATCGGTGAAAGCGACCGCATGACCTTGCGCTTCACCAAGCCCGCCACGCCCTGATCGAATCCAGCGGGCGCCCCGCAGCGGGGCGCCCGCTGGATCAGGCGATCACCTCGCCGGTCTGTAGCCGCCACAGCGCGGCATACGCGCCATCGCGCGCCAGCAATTCATCATGCGTGCCGCTTTCGACGATGCGGCCCGCTTCCAGCACGTGGATCGCATCGGCCTGGCGCACGGTGGACAGCCGGTGCGCCACGATCAGCGTGGTGCGCTGGTGCGCGATGCGCGCCAGCGAGCGCTGGATGGCGGCTTCGGTCTCGTTGTCCACCGCCGATGTCGCTTCATCCAGCACCAAAATCGCCGGCTCGCGATACAGCGCGCGGGCCAGCGCGATGCGTTGTCGTTGGCCACCGGAAAGTTGCGCGCCGCGCTCGCCGACGGCGCTTGCGTAACCGTGCGGCATGGCAGATATGAAATCGTGCGCTTCCGCCGCGCGCGCTGCGGCTTCCACGCGCGCCGCATCCGGTTCGCGCTCGCCGTAGGCGATGTTGTCGGCGACCGTGCCGTCGGTGAGGAAGGGTTCCTGCGCGACATAGCCGATGGCGTGGCGCAATGCCGCCGGATCGATTGAGGCGATGTCCACGCCATCGAAAAGGATCCTGCCGCTGGCTGGATCGATGAAGCGCAGAAGCAGTTTCAGCAAGGTGCTCTTGCCGCCCCCCGTGCCGCCGACAAGCGCAACCGTCTGCCCGGCAGGCACGCGCAGCGACACGGCGTCCACGGCGATGCGACCATCGTAGGAGAACTGTACGTTTTCGAAAGCGAGCGCGCCGCGTGCGGGCTGCGCCGGCTGGCCCGCGCCACGCACGGGCAATTTCGTCTCCAGCAGGTCCATCACGCGGTCCACCGACGCCATCGCGCGCTGGTACAGGTCGGTCATGTCGGCAAGGCGGGTCATCGGCCACAGCAGGCGCTGGGTCAGGTACACCAGCGCCGAATAACTGCCCACGCCCAGCTTGTCGTTCAAGGCGAGCCAGCCGCCGTACAACAGGGTGGCCACGAAACCAAAAAGAATCGCCATGCGGATGACCGGCGTGATCGCCGCCGAAACGCGGATGGCATCGCTGTTGCGCGCGCGGAAGTCATCCGACGCGGCGCGCACTTGGGCGGCCTCGAAACCTTCGGCGGTGTAGGCCTGGATGGTGGCCATGCCGGCCAGGTTGTTGCTCAGCCGCGACGACACGCTGGCCGCGGCTTCGCGCGCGGCGGCATAACGCGGATACAGCCGGCGCTGGAACCAGAACGCGCCGAACAGGATCAGCGGGATCGGCAGCATGGCCAGCACGGCCAGGTCGGCGGTCAGCACGAAGAACACGCCGCCAATCAGCAAGGACGCGCAGAACACCTGGATCAGGTCGTTGGCGCCGGTATTGAGGAAGCGCTCGATCTGGTTCACGTCTTCGTTGAGCAGGGCCATCAGCCGGCCGCTGCGCTCGCGCGCGATGGTGTCGGGCGGCAAGGCCTGCAGGTGTTCGTAGGCGGCGTTGCGAAGTTCGTGCTGCAGGTTCTGCGCCAGGCCGCGCCACTTCAGCGCGTACAGGTACTCGAACAGCGACTCGAACACCCACACGGCAATGGTCAGGGCGACCAGCGCGTACAGCTGCTGCATCGGGTCCACCAGGCCCAGCCGGGCCAGGAAGGAGGCCTGGCGGTTGACCACCACGTCCACGGCCACGCCGATCAGCAATTCGGGCAGCACATCGAAGAATTTGTTCAGCACCGAGTAAATGCTGCCCAGCACCGCGTCGCGGCGGTACGGCCGGGCGAAGGCGAACAGTCGGCGAAGGGGATGGGTGTCCGTCATGGGCGGCGTTCGGGCGGGAATCAGGCAGCAATTCTCGCATGGGGCTAGACTGGGACCATGATGATCGTCTTCAACAAGCCGTACGGCGTACTCAGTCAATTCACCGACAGCGAAACGCCGCAGCGGCCGACGCTAGCCGGTTTCGGGCTGCCGCCCGGCATCTATCCGGCCGGACGCCTCGACCACGATTCGGAAGGCCTGTTGTTGCTGTCCGACGACGGCGCGCGCATCGCCCAGATCAGTTCGCCGAAATTCAAATGGCCCAAGACCTACCTGGTACAGGTGGAGGGCGTGGCCACCGAGGAAAAACTGCAGGAGCTGTGCGCCGGCCTGTCCTTGAACGACGGTCCCACGCTGCCGGCCAAGGCGCGTTGCCTGCAGGTCGTGCCGGATTGGCTGTGGCCGCGCGATCCACCGATCCGCGCGCGCAAGACGGTGCCCGACAGCTTCATTGAACTGACCATCCGCGAAGGCCGCAACCGCCAGGTGCGGCGCATGACGGCCGCGGTCGGCTTGCCGACGCTGCGCCTGGTGCGCATCGCCATCGGGCCGTATCGGCTCGATGGTCTTGCGCCGGGGCAGTGGCGTGAGGAACTGGCCTAAGGCCTTCCGCGCGAGGTTGGCGGGTCGGCCTCAGGTCGTCAGCCCAAAGTTTCGAATCAGGTCTCTGCGGTCTTGCGTACGCGCGGCGTGCGTGGGGCACTGGGCTTGCGCGCAGCGCGCGGCTTGGCCTTGGTCGCCGCATCGGCCGACTTTGGCTTGACGGTGCGCATGTTGGTTGCCGTCAATCGCTTGCTGGTGCGCGCGGGTGCTTCGCCATCGATTGTTTCGCGGCGACGCTTCGCGGCTGCCACGGCCAGGCCAAGGCCCGCCAAGGCCACTGCGCCGGCGATCGCGGCCACCGGATGGCGACGGATCGCGGTCACGGCCACCTTGCCGCCGCGACGGGCCAGGGCCAGGCCTGCGCCGGCCGACAGCCATTCCTTCACATGCGGATAGCTGCGCACGAGGCTGGTGCTGACGCGGCTGCCGGCTTCACCGACCGTGGCGCCTGCATCGCGTACCAGTTTCCATCCGTTGTTGATCAATTCTTCGGTCTGCTTGCTCATGGGCCTGCGTCCTGCTTGATGGAGGGTGTTGCGTCTTAATGGTAACGCTAGCGCAACCGGGATGAACCGTGACTATCCATGCCGCCGGCGGTCGGATTATTCAAGTACCGCGCGGTTTGGCGCGATGCGTCGGTTGCGCCGCCCACGGGTCTTCCGGCCAGGGGTGGCGCGGGTAGCGGCCTTTCATTTCCTTGCGCACCTCGGGGTAGGTGCGGTCCCAGAAGCCTTTCAGGTCCTGCGTTACCTGCAGCGGTTTGCCCCCCGGCGACAGCAGGTGCAGGGTCAGCGGCACGCGGGTATCGGCCACGCGCGGCGTGTCGGCCAGGCCGAACAGTTCCTGCAGTTTTACCGCCAGTACCGGCGCGGTGCCGTGCTGGTAGTGGATGGCGCGGCTCATGCCCGACGGTACGGTGATCGCCGTCGGGGCGAGCCGGTCCAGCGCC
This sequence comes from Gammaproteobacteria bacterium, assembly GCA_026398715.1. The sequence continues at coordinate 2,902 of JAPLSI010000131.1, read as the reverse complement.
TGGCGCTGGCTCCAGTCGAGCAGTGCACGCAGGCCCTCGGCCATCGCCTGAGGATCGATGGCGTCCAGCCGCGACTTGCCCGGCAGGGCCGGCGACAGCCACCCGCGCGAGGCTAGCAAGGCGTCGTCGGAAAGATCGGGAAGGCCGAGTTCGGGCTGAACTTCGCGCAGCCAGCGCACGCGTTCGCGCCATTGCTGCAGCGAGTCGGTCCACGGCAGCACGTCCAGCCCGAGTTCGGCGACGGCATCCGACAAGGCCTCCGCCGCGGCGGCGGGATCGAGCCTGCCGGCCGGTTTCGATTCGAGAACGATGCGGTCGAAGCGCCGTTCGCGCCGCGCCTGCAAGGCGCGCGCCTGCGGGTCCCAGTGCGCGAAATCACGTTCGACGAAGCGTTCGGGGAAATCGCGTTGAAGGCGCGCTTCGTCCACCGGCGCGCCGCGTTGCACCAGCGAGTCGCGTGCATCGAAACGCAATTCACTGGCGACGATCCAGGGCTCGCCGAATAGGGCGCTGTCATCAAAGATGCGCGCCATGCGTCCGCTGGCCAGCTGGTAGCGGCGCGGGTCGGACGGATGCTGCCGGCCGATGCGTTCCGGGAATGCATGCACCAGCACGTCGCCGATGCGGTGCGCGGCCAGCGTCGCCGGCGCGGCCGTCGTGCAGCGCACGCGGCGTCGCCACTGTTCGCTTGCGGCATCGATCGCGGCCAACGCGCCGCGATTGAAATCGATGGACGCTGCACGCGCCGCAACCGTTTCGCGCGACGCCGCTGCGTCACTCGCTGCCGTCGCGCGATGGCCGTGGCGAAATTGCGCGAGCGCGCGCCAGCGCGCGGCCCAGTCGTCGCCGCGATAACCACGCAGCGGGTCGCGGGCCTCCACCAGAGCGGCCATGTCGCAGGCCAATGCCTGTTCTTCGCCGCGCGCGGCGCTCAGCAACATCGCGGCCAGGCGTGGATGCGTGCCCAGCGCCAGCATGTTGCGGCCCAACGGGGTGATCGAATTCGCGGCGCCCAGGGCGCCCAACCGCTGCAACAGTTCGCGCGCGGCGGCCAGGGCGCCCGCCGGCGGCGTATCCACGAAACGCAACTCGCTGCTGCCCCAGGCCGCCAGCTCCAGCGCGAGTCCGGCCAATTCCACCTGTGTGATTTCCGGACTGCGCGCGGGCTCGAGCCGTTGCGATTGCGGCCACAGCCGATAACACGCGCCGTCGGCCACGCGTCCGGCGCGGCCCGCGCGCTGGTCCGCCGACGCTTGCGAAATGGCCACGGTTTCCAGTCGCGAGAAACCGCTGTTGGGATCGAAGCGCGGCTCGCGCGCCAGACCGCTGTCGATCACCACGCGCACGCCGGGCAGGGTGACGCTCGATTCCGCCACGTTGGTGGCCAGCACGATGCGGCGCCGGCCCTGCGGGTCGGGAGACAGTGCGAGGGTCTGTTGTTCCAGCGGCAGCTCGCCATGCAGCGGCAGCACCTGCACCTGGCCCGATTCGATCCCAGGCAACGACGAGAGGATCTTCTGCGCGTCGCCGATCTCGCGTTGGCCGGGCAGGAAGACCAGCACGTCCCCGGGATGCTGTTCGATCGCCGATTCGACGCAGCGCTTGAGCTGGAAGGTCAAACCCTCGTCGCGTCGCGCCGGGAAATGCGAGACCGTCACCGGATAGCTGCGCCCGGCCGAACTGAGCCGCGGCGCGTCGATCAATCGCGCCAGCGACTCGCCATCCAGCGTCGCCGACATCACCACGATGCGCAGGTCGGGTCGCAGTTGCGATTGCACGTCCAGCGCCAGCGCCAGGCCAAGGTCGCCGCTGAGATGGCGCTCGTGGAACTCGTCGAAGATGATCGCCGCCACGCCGTCCAGGCCGGGGTCGTCCTGGATCATGCGGGTCAGGATGCCTTCGGTCAGTACTTCAACGCGGGTCGCGGCGGAGGTCTTGTTCTCGAAACGGATCCGGTAGCCCACGCCCTGCCCGACGGTTTCATTGTTTTGCCGGGCCATGAAATTCGCGGCCGCACGCGCGGCCACGCGGCGCGGCTCCAGCATCAGGATGCGGCCATCACCGCGCCAGCTTGCGTGCAACAAGGCCAAGGGCACCTGCGTGGTCTTGCCGGCGCCGGGCGGCGCTTCAAGCACCAGCCGCGATGCGCCCTCCAGGCTGCGCAGGATGTCCGGCAGCAAGGGCGCTATCGGGAATTCGGGTGGGGGAGTGCTGGGTTTCACCCATGAAGTCTAGGCCATCGCGCTCACTCGGCCGAAATCTTATGGCCGCGATGGCATCGGCTAGAATTCCGCCATGGAACTCATCGATATCGGCGCCAACCTGGGCCATGAAAGTTTTGTCCACGACCTCGATGACGTGTTGGCGCGCGCACGCGCTGCCGGCGTCGTGCAGATGATGGTGACGGGCGCGAGCCGGGAAGGCTCGCGGGACGCCTTGCGGATCGCGCGTGCGCACCCGGGCTTCCTGTTCGCGACGGCCGGCGTGCATCCGCACCACGCCGTCGAATACACCGACGAGTGCGACGCCGAAATGCGTGAACTGCACCAGGCGCCCGAGCTGCTGGCCGTGGGCGAATGCGGCCTGGATTATTTTCGCGACCTGGCCCCGCGGCCGGCGCAACGACGCGCCTTCGAACGCCAGCTGCAGCTGGCCGCGGACCTGGGCAAGCCGCTGTTCCTGCACCAGCGCGACGCGCATGCGGATTTCCTGGCCCAGCTGCGCAATTTCGAAGGCAAGCTCGGCCCGGCGGTCGTGCATTGTTTTACCGGCACGCGCGAGGAAATGTTCGAGTGCCTGGATGCCGGCTATTACATCGGCATCACCGGCTGGCTCTGCGACGAACGCCGCGGCCTGCACCTGCGCGAGAGCGTCAGGCACATTCCCGCCGACCGCCTGCTGG
>JAPLSI010000117.1 GCA_026398715.1 Gammaproteobacteria bacterium | reverse complement strand
ACCTTGTCGCCGACCTTCACCAGCGGAGCGCGGACCGAACCGTTGTCGAGCGCCTTGCCGGCGCCAACGGCGATCACTTCGCCCTTGATCGGCTTCTCGGTGGCCGAGTCCGGAATGACAATGCCGCCAGCGGACATCTTTTCTTCTTCCATACGCTTGATGACCACGCGGTCGTGCAGCGGCTTGATATTCATGTTTACCCTCGTCATGGTTGGTTGTGTTTCAAATCAATGGGTTACAGAAACTGTTAGCACTCGACCCCGTTGAGTGCCAGATTTTAGCTCGCAAATGTTGCCGGGGGTAGAGGCGCGGTCCACCCTGAATGGGGTCGGGGCAACCCATTTCAAGGGGACGGGCCGGGCTCAACCGGACGATGACGATCGGCCTGGCGCTGCAGGTGATCGCGCTGGCGATGTTCGCCGTGCCGACCGCGTGGTTGCTGGTGCCGTGGGTGATGGCCAGCCAGGCGGCCGGCAGCAGGCCTTGTATCGATGGATCGCCGCGCTGACCGGATCGAAGAATGCGCTGAAGGGCGCGGAGCTTTTCCTCGGCGGCGCGACTGTTCCTGTTCGGCGCGCGCAATGTCTGGTTCGTGGTCGCGCTGCCGGTGTTCCTGGCGGAAACGCTTGGCTGGAGTTTCTGGTGGGTAGGCGGTTTTCTCGCGGCCTGGGTGACTGGCTATGGCGCCGTGCAGGCGGTTGCGCCGTGGTTTACCAGCCGTCGTTCGGGAAGACTTCCCGATGGCCGCACCGCGTTTGTCTGGGCGCGTCGGCGCTGATGGTGATAATCGCGGCCGTCACCTCATCCAGGCTGCATCGGCATCTGCTTCCCGGGACAAGGGGCGGCTGAACCGAGCGGTGCCGCATCTGGTATGTTGCCGCTGGGGCTCCAATGCATGTGTCGTTGCACTTCCAGTCAGGAGAATTCCATGCGAACCAAGCCGGCTGCATTTCTCACTCTGTTCCTCGGCACTGTTTTCAGTATCGGCTGCTCGAAGGATGAGGCACCACAGGTCGCCGCGACGACGGCCACCCCCGAGGCAGCGACTGCCGCGCCTGAGCAGAAGCAGCGCGCGAGCGCCTGCGACCTGGTGACGGCAGCGGAGATGTCGGCAATTCTCGGTGGCGAAGTCACGGCCGCCGCTGGCTCCAATGAAAGGCCGCCGACTGCAACGGAGTGCATGTATTCGCCTGCCGCCGGAGCGGGCCAGGATGTAGGACTGGAGTCAGTCGCCGGACCGGAGAACCCGTACGTCGAGTTGGAGGTCGACTGGGGCGGCGGTGACCCGCAGGTCATCGGAACGGCCGTCGACCTCGCCAATTCTGCGGCTCCAGCAGACGTGGTCAATCCATTGCAGGGACTGGGCGACCGCGCATACAAGGTAACGGCAGATCAAGTTTTCATCAGTACCCAAGGTGACCTGATGATGATCCGTTTCCCGCGGATGTCGGTTGATGTGGCTGCGAAGGCGCGACGGATTTACGAGACTGCCAAGCCAAGGATGTGAACCGGCGACGAAGCCTGGACCGGGGTCAACGCAACAGCGCGTGCAGCAACACGGCGGGCAACCAGGTGAACAAGCCCGACAAAGCCAGCGAGACGTAAGCTAGCAGAAGCACGACTGCAGACATCAGCACTGCCAGCAGCGCGATTACCGGAGCCAGAATGAGCCATGCCCAGCCGGGCATCGTCCGGCCGGCGCGCGGTGTCACCTGATCGCCCATCAGACCGAGTGCTTTCAAACGGCGGTCCAACGGCGGCGACATCGGCACACTGGAACTACCGAGGATGCTCTGTGCGCCGATCAGGGGACTCGGCACCATCGAAAGATGTGCGATCCAGGCTCCGAATACACCATCGACCGGTGCACCGCGGATTTTTTCCAGGGCGCTGCCGAGTGTGTCCGGGTGGCGGGTCAGTTGCACCGCGATCGCGTCGGCCACGCACTTGCGCCGACGCCAACCAAGCGCAAGCAACGGTCCGAACAAATACGCGCACAAGACTCCGCCGAAGAAGCCGCTGATTACTAGCGGCCCGGCCAACGGCATCCACGCCAGCGTTCGCCACGGCACCTTTCCGTGGCGGCCGATGGCGTGCTCAAGGACGAGAGTCTCGCGCCGAGTCCATGGCAATCAATACGTGCGCGCCAGGTGGAACTTCATCGAATCGTTGAAGCCGCTTTGGCCTGGTGCCGTGAGCGAATCGCGAATCCGCGCCGATCCCGGGCCCATCAGCGTGTTGCCCTGCGCACCCAGCGCAGGATCGCCGAACAGGCCGGTGCCGACATCGAAGCCGCGCTGATAGTCCGCACCTGCGACGAGCACTCGAGCACTGGCCACGGACGGGTCGATCCCCGCAATCTCTGCGCCGGCGGCCGCGAGCGCGTCGACTGCGGCGAGATCTATTGGTGGTAGCGCCGCGATCTCGGCATCGCATCGCTGTTGCAGCGCAGCCGCCGTGGGTCGATTTGCTGCGCGGGCCGCTGCGGCCTTCTCGCACATCGTTGTCGGCGGACCTGCCGGCGTTTCGCCTCGCGGTTGAATTCGGCCAAGCGCCTTGGGTGGGGGTGCCTGCGGTGCCGCAGCAGTGGCGCGGTCAGCACTTGCACTCTCCGTTGCCGCCGTCTCGAACGCAGCATTCATCGCGTCATGCTTCCCCTTGTCAATGTTCTCCTTGAAATCCGGTGGCGCAGGCGCGGCCCGCGGTGGCGGCTCCACGTCCTGGCAGATGAAGTGGGTGGCACTCCAATACGCGTAGTTGTTGGTGTCGTACTCGTCGTACGTGTAGCCTTCGCTGACGTTCCCGTAGGTGATTTCGCCGGCAGGAACACCCCAGCGCGGGGTGATCTTCCCCGTGTAACGGCCGATGGCGTTCACGCCACTGTAGGTCCACAACACCCTGGCGTTGAACGTGTTGTCGGCGACGCTGCCGCTGACATTTCCTTTGACCCAGCCCTTCGGCGACTCGTAGTAAGCCCAGCCATGGAAGTCCGTGCCTTCCTCCTTCAACTGGAAGGTGATTCGCCCCAGCCCCTGCGTGACGACCAGGATCGGCGGCACGTGCCACTGGCGACACTCGCCGTCGGCGAGCGCCGGCGCCGCGGCGAGCATTGCGATCATGGCCAGCAGGCCGGAGCAGGTCGCAGTGATTTTGTGGTTTGGAAACACGGCGTTCTCCTCGTTTCTATCAGTGCCGGCAATGGCGCGCGATGTGGAATTTCACCGGCGACGTGCGACCCATAGTCAGCGACATCACTGGCGCGGTGGCGGCGGTGGTTCGGAGTCTATGGGCACCGAATGGGCCGCGAGTTCCGCATCGCATCGCTGCTGCAAGGCGGCCGCCGTGGGTCGATTTGCCGCGCGGGCAGCGGCGGCCATCTCGCAGAACGACTTGCCGGTGGTTGCGTTCGGCACTCCTTCAGCGCGCTCGACCCGGCCCAGCGCTTTCGGTGGCGGTGGCGCCAACGCGGTGTTCGCCCTGATGCTTTCGTCGGATTCAGCGGCCTTGCTGGCGCCCGTCGGGTCCGCCGGGAACAACCCGTCCAAGGCGCTATGGTCCTTCTTCAATTCGGTGGCACTTGGCGCGAACGGCGCCGGGAACTGGCCCGAACACCACGCCGCCGTATTCCGCCAAGGCTCGGCATTGGTTCGCCAATGCACCGGCGTGAAATTGCTGCCGGTCGACTGCCGCACGGTCAACGTGTTGCTGCCGCCGTTGTTCCAGACGGCGGCGACGTCGGTCTTGCCGTCACCGTTGAAATCGCCCGAGGTCCATTTGACGTCGTCGCTCCAACCGCCGTCGCGTTCGCTCCAATGCGACCCGCTTGCGAAGCGACTGCCGTCGGACGCATTCACGACAATCGAGGTTGCACCGCGATTGTTCCAGACTCGGGCCAGGTCGATGTGCCCATCGCCGTTGAAATCGCCAGGCAGCCAGACCGACGAGTCACTCCAGCTTCCCGCGTTGGCGGACCACGTCGCCAGCGCAAAACTGGATCCTGTGGATTGCCGCAGTGTAATGGTGTTGGTTCCGCCGTTGTTCCAGATGGCGGCGATGTCGGTCTTGCCATCGCCATCGAAATCGCCGGCGGCCCACTTGATCTCATCGCCCCAGCCGCCGTCGCGCCGACTCCACTGCACGCCCGTGGCGAACCGGACGCCATCCGACAGATACACCACGAACGTCGCCAAGCCACCTTCGTCCCAGACCTGGGCAATGTCCATGCGGCCGTCGCCGTTGAAGTCACCCGGCAGCCACACCTGGTTGTCGAACCAGGTGCCGACATCGGGCGCCCAAACGACCGGCGTGTATTGCGGCGTATGCGACGACTGGCGAACCGTGATGGTGTTATGCCCGCCGTTGTTCCAGACCCCCGCCAGATCCGTTTCGCCATCGCCGTTGAAATCGGCGGCCACCCAGTAGACGCTGTCGCCCCAGCCGCCGTCACGACCGCTGGGATGGTTCGGTCGGCCAAATTGATTGCCGTCGGACGGAAACACCGACACCGTGGTCATGTTCTGATTGTTCCAAGCGGAGGCAAGACCTGCGGGACTGTTGGCAATGACGGACGAGGTGCAGGTGTTCGCGCCGAACGGCTCGAATTTCGGCGTAGCCACGGCCAGCCCCAAAGCCGTCGCCGAGATCTGCTTGCCCAGCCGGTAACAGGCACGGGCATCGCCCTTGTCGCAGGCGGCTGTATCGTCGGCCGCCCCAAGGACGCCCTTCAGGGGCACTTGTTCCCTGATGGCTTCCTTCGCCAATGCCACGCAGGTGTCCTTGTTTCCTTCCAGGCAGGCATGGGCATCGATGACGCTTGCGGTTACGGCGCCGACCTCGATGCCGCCGGCATCGGCGGCTTCCTTGCCCAGGCGCACGCAGGCGGCGAATTCGCCGTCGGTGCACTTCTGCTGATCTTCCCAAATCTTCAGTGCGGGAACGCCGGGGATCTCCAGGCCGACGAGACTGGCGCCCTGCACGCCGAGGTAGGCGCAGGCGACGACATCGCCGTCGATGCATTGCGGCGCCTTGTTGGCGATATAGATCGCTTTGCCGACCTCACCCGGAATCTTCAGCCCGACCTGGTCGGAAACCTGCAGCGCCAACACTGCGCAGGCATAGACCTGGCCGAAAAGGCAGGTGCCGGCGAGCACGCCTTCGGCCACGAACGGCGCGGCGGTCAGCAAGCCCTCACCGATGCCGGTCCAGATATGGACGAACTGTTCGTCGATGGTGTCGTGGTGATAGGGAGGCCTGCAGACGATGGCGAGCCTGCCGTCCGGGTCTTCGCGGGAACCGACAGACATGCCGCGGTCGGCGCAGAACTTGTTGTAGCCCATGAATTCCGTGCAGACAGTCACATCGTCGTCATGCCATACGCTGCCTTTCGACCAAGCGAGCAAGGCCCTCGAGCAAAAGCCTGCGTTTGGAATCGCAGGATGCAACACGTCGTGGCAGGGCCCGATGATCGCTCCGCGCGAATCCCTCACGCAGACTTTTTCGGTATAGGCCGGCTTGTAAACATCCTTCAGCTCAGCCCGGGACGGCGTGGGCAATGCCATCACGAGCATTGCCACCGCCAGCGCATTCAAGCCTCTGGGGGCGAAAGGGACCTTGCGGGCGGTATTCATGCGCCGTGCTCCTGATGCTTGTCAGTGCATTCTTGCCAAGTGGAACTTCATCGAGGCATCGAAACCGCGCTGCCCCGATGTGCTGGGGGAATTGCCGTTTATCGTTCCAACGGCCGGGCCATCGCCGGCATGGCGACGAGGGTTGCTTCAGTCATTGCGCTGGGGGTGCGCGGTCTATTACTTCGAGGACGGCGGTCACTTCGTTGTTGTCGGGATTCGCCTCGGCGTATGCAAAGTCATGATTTACACGGCAATGAAATGTGTACTTGCCAAAGAACTGAGGCGTCCACGTGGCGCCTCGAACGTACTCTCTTGTGTAGTATTCAGGGTCGAATCGGTAAGTTTCCCCACTCACCCTTCCGAGCGGTTCACGGATGATCTCCCCCCTCCACCACCCAATTCCGGGAGCGAACGCACTTGCCACTCTGTTTACGGCAAATCGGCAGAAAAAAATGATGGACGATCCCAGCTGCACCTGCGTGACCTTACCTTCCCGCCCAAAGGTGAGGGAGACAACGCGCAGGTCATGCGGCGCTTCCACGGGCGGATCTGCATCTTTTTTCTCGAAGGGCTGAGCCGCGGGTGCTGGCGCATCTGCGGCGGGCGCCGAGACGAACACGTCGGCCAAGTTGCTATGGTCCTTCTTGACGTCTGTAGCGGCGGGCGCCGAGCCGAACACGTCGGCCAAGTTGCTATGGTCCTCCTTGACGTCTGTAGGTGCCGCCGCAGCGCTCGCAGCGAGCTGGGCATCGCACCGCCGTTGCAGGGCGGCCGCGGTGGGACGATTTGCTGCACGGGCTGCCGCAGCAAGTTCGCAAAACGACTTGCCCTCATTGGGATTCGGCGCTCCCTCGGCGCGCGGGACCCGACCCAGCGCCACCGTTGGCTTGGGCGGTGCTACAGCGGCACGTGATACGCATTGTGCAGATGCGCTGGCGACAAAGGTTGCCTTGTTATTGACATTGTTTCGATCAGAGGTGTAGCCGCTCATTCCGCCATCGGCCTGGATTTTGCCTACATAGAGTCCGACGCTGCCGTTGCTCCAGTACGCCGCAACCCGGACGAGATTTCCGTTCTCGAGCTGGCCATCGACAGGGCCGCTGACCGTGTACTGTTGTTCGGCGGAATCGCTGTGGTAGGAGTACTCGCCCACTCCCTGAAGATGGGTCCCGGTCTGCTGAAGACGCAGAATGACGCGCGTTCCGTTCGACTGGGTAAGGGGCCATGAGCCGGTCACGTTCCATTCTAGGCATTCGCCATCCGCGAACGCCGGCGCGCTGACGAAGGACGTCGACAATGCAAGCAAGCCAGTAAATGCCAAGGAAGCCTTGCGGAAGCTGTTCATGCGTCGTGCTCCTGGATCGGTAGAGAAATCACAGTCATTGCGCGGGTGGCGCCGGGCCGCCCCTGGTGCTTCTCGGGATTTCACATCCTTGCGTCCGCAAGCTTCGCCAAGTTGGTCAGCGCCTGCAGTGCAACGGCGCGATCGCCATGCGACAAGTCGGTTGATTCGACGTCCAATATCCGGGTTCCGCGTTGCGACATCAACATCGCAACATCGGTGAGGATGCCCTTTTGCTCATTGCGGGTTTCAACCACCGCGATGGCCGCCTCACCAACACCGGCGATCGTTTCGAAACGCACGTTGCCGCGCGCCGCAGAATTTGCCGGGTCGATCAAGCCAGCGGAAAGTCCGCCAATTTCGTCATCGAGCGTGTTTGCGTCCGCCGTCCACAACTGCAGGACAAACTTGCCGGTCGGCGTGTCCCAGACGCAAGCGCTGATTCCGTACTTCTCGCGCGTACGCTCACGTACGCCGGTCTTCGCCCCCGGAAACACGCCACGAACTTCAGCCGTGGTCAGCAGCCGGCAAGGATCATCCGCGGCCAGGGTACTGATGTCGGCACTACCGGCATCGCTGGGGGCAGGCGCAGCAGCAGTGTCTGGTGCGGCCGTGCCCGCCATCGAGGCAGCAGGCGCTGCGGAGTTTTCGGCAGGCGTGCAGCCCACCAGAAGCGCCAGCGCGGCAAGACCGCCAGCGAGCAAAACGCGGACACAGATCGCCATGGCGGTTCCCGGTCACAACGTGGAGGAACATTCATATGCCCCGGGTGTGTCGCTGTCAACTTCCGCGTGTCTGTGCGGACCGGACGGCTTGCTTGTAAAGAGCCAGGTAGTGTCCTGCAGCAATCTGCCAGCCTAGTTGCTGACCCATGGCGCGAGTACGAACCTTCAGCCAGTCCGAACGCTGCGCGTACAACGCAAAAGCTCGGCGCACGGCCCGGTCATACGCGGCCTGCTCGAACTCATCGAAAACAAAACCGTTGGCATGCTCTCCGGATGCGCTGTCCACCACCGTGTCAGCCAAACCTCCAACACGGTGGACCAAGGGCAGGCTTCCATACTTCAGGCCGTACATCTGGGTCAGGCCGCAGGGCTCGAAGCGCGATGGCACCAGGGTCACGTCGCTGGCGGCAAACAAGCGGTGTGCCAGATTTTCGTCGTAACCAATGTGCACTGCCAGGGCTTTTGGCTGCGCTGCGGCGCGCTCCCGGAACGCTTGTTCCAGACCGATCTCGCCGCTGCCAAGCACCACCAGTTGCCCGCCCTGGTCGAGCAAGCTCCCAAGACCACCCAGCACAAGGTGCAAGCCTTTTTGTTCCGTCAGCCGACTGACGATGACAAACAAAGGAGCGTCGGTTTGTAGAGCCAGCCCAAACTCCTGCTGCAAGGCAGTCTTGCAACGCGCCTTGCCCTCGACCTGATGCGCGTCGAAAGCAAACGGGATCAGCGGATCTTGCGCCGGGTTCCAGACCGCCTCGTCCACCGCATTCAAGATGCCCGACAGCACGCCGCTGCGCGCCCGCAGCAAGCCATCGAGCCCGCAACCCTGCTCGGGCGTCTGGATTTCCTTCGCGTAGGTCGGGCTGACAGTGCTGATGCGGTCGGCGTAGAACAGCCCAGCCTTCATGAAGGAAACTTGGCCGTAGAATTCCAAGCCATCGATCGCGAACGCCGCAGGCGGCAGCCCCAACTCGGCAAAGTACTTGCCGTCGAACACGCCCTGGTAGGCCAGGTTGTGCACCGTGTATACACATGCGACACGAGGCGCTTGTCGCGGCTCGGCGAACGCCATGTAGGCCGGAGCCAGTCCCGCATGCCAGTCGTGGCAGTGGACCAATTCGGGCTGCCAGTCCCGGTCCAGTCCCTGGGCCAAGTGGGCCGCCACGAAACCCAGCAGTGCAAAGCGACGGTGGTTGTCGGCATAAGGCTGGCGTTGCGCGTCTTCGTACGGGCTGCCCGGCCTGCAATACATCTGCGGCACATCGATCACATACGCGCCCAGGCCCAGCGTGGCCAGCGTCCCGCTGCGCACCAGCACGCGATCACCCCACGGGGCGACCAGCTCGCAAAGGGTCTTCGCGTCTTGCAGGTCGGCAAGGATCGGCGAAAAACCAGGCAACAGCACGCGTGGCTCGCAACCGACGGTGCGCAGCGCTGCGGGCAGCGCACCGGCGATGTCGGCCAGTCCACCGGTTTTCACCAGCGGGTAGATCTCGGCGCTGACCTGCAGGACTTTCAGCATCGACCGGTCATGCCAGCTTGGCCAGCATGGCGCGAGTGATCAGCACCACGCCGTCCGCGGTGCGCTCGAAACGCTGCGCGTCCAGCGCGGCATCTTCACCGACAACCATGCCTTCGGGAATGACACAGCCACGGTCGATCACCACCTTGCGCAAACGGCAATGACGGTTGATGGTCACGTCCGGCAGGATCACCGCCTGCTCGACGTGGCAAAACGAATGCACGCGCACCTCTGAAAACAGGACCGAATGAGCCACGTGCGAGCCCGAGACAATGCAGCCGCCGGAAACAAGGACGTTGACGGCGACACCGTGCTGGCCGGTTGTGTCCGGCACGAACTTGGCGGGCGGCAGTTGCCGCTGCGAGGTCCAGATCGGCCAGTCCTCGTCATAGATGTCCAACTCGGGCGAGGTGGACGCCAGGTCGAGGTTGGCGGCCCAGAAGGCATCAATGGTTCCGGCGTCACGCCAATAAGGCGCCACGCCCGGCGTGCGCGAGACACAGGACATCGAGAACGGATGCGCCAGCGCCTGCCCCTCGGCGACAGCGCGCGGGATGACGTCCTTGCCAAAATCATGATCCGAGGCCGGGTTGGCCGCGTCTTCTTCGAGCAGGCGGTAAAGATATTTCGCGTCGAAAATGTAGATGCCCATGCTCGCGAGCGACACGGCATCGTTGCCCGGCATGGGCGCCGGATCGGCGGGCTTCTCAACGAAGGTAGTGATCAACCGCTCGCTGTCGATCCCCATCACGCCGCAGGCGGAGGCCTCGGCGCGTGGCATTTCGATGCAGCCCACGGTGCAGCCCAGGCCACGCTCGGCATGGTCCCTGAGCATCAGCGAGTAATCCATCTTGTAGATATGGTCGCCCGCCAGGATGACGATGTACTCGGGCTTGCTGGAGCGGATGATGTCCACGTTCTGGAAAATGGCATCGGCCGTGCCGCGATACCAATGCTCCTCGCCGGAGCGCTGCTGGGCCGGCAGCAGATCGATCATCTCGTTGAGCTCGGCGTGCAGGAAACTCCAGCCGCGCTGCATGTGCCGCAGCAGCGAGTGCGACTTGTACTGGGTGACCACCGCCATGCGCCGGATGCCGGAGTTAAGGCAGTTGGACAAGGCGAAGTCGATGATGCGGAACTTGCCGCCGAAGTACACCGCGGGCTTGGCCCGGTTTTCGGTCAACTGCTTGAGGCGGGAGCCGCGGCCGCCGGCCAGCACCAGCGCCACTGTCTTGCGCACCAGCTGATGCGCCTGGATGTTCCTGCCTGATGGCGGTTCCGGGGTGGGCTGGGCATTTGTGTCCGTGCGGTCTTGCATGCGGGTCTCCGTGCGTTTGTTCGTGTTGTCGGGGGCTGGCTCAGGTCACTACGGTGGGGCCGGCCATGCCGGTGTGCCTTCGTATGCCGGCGACTGCTTCAGCCACGTCCGCCAGCTCGGCCAACACCGACTGCGGCGGGTCGTCGAGCCGCATCGGGTCTGCCTGGTAGCGCTCGAGATAAAGCCGCAGAGTCGCGCCTTCGGTGCCCGTGCCGGACAAGCGGAATACGACGCGTGCCGCATCATCGAAAATCAAGCGGACGCCTTGCCCGGTGGAAACCGAGCCATCCACCGGATCGACATAGGAGAAATCGTCGGCAAGAACAATCTGGCGCGGCCCGATGCGGCGTCCCGACAGGGCCGGCAAGGCAGCACGCAACTCGGTCATCAGCGTGTTCGCCGAATCCACCGCGATTCCCTCGTAGTCGTGGCGCGAGTAATAGTTGCGACCATGGGCACGCCAATGCTCGCGCACGAGGGTCTCGACCGATTTTCCGGTCGCACCCTGCAGGTTGAGCCAGAACAGCACCGCCCACAGGCCGTCCTTCTCCCGCACATGGCTGGAGCCGGTGCCGTAGCTCTCTTCCCCACACAGCGTAACCCGGCCCGCGTCGAGCAGGTTGCCGAAAAACTTCCAGCCTGTCGGGGTTTCAAAACAGGGCATGCCCAGCGACTTGGCCACCCGGTCCACGGCGCAAGAGGTGGGCATGGAACGCGCCACGCCAGCCAGGCCGGCCCGGTAACCCGGGATAAGCCTGGCATGCGCCGTCATCACCGCCAGGCTGTCCGACGGACTGACCACGAATCCGCGACCGACCACCATGTTGCGATCGGCGTCGCCATCGGTAGCCGCGCCAAAGTCGGGCGCGTCGGGCGCGGCCATATGGGCAATCAGATCTTCGGCATTCACCGGATTGGGATCAGGATGCAGGCCGCCAAAATCTTCCAGCGGCTCGCCATTGACCACGGTGCCGGCGGCGGCGCCCAGCTCGCCCTCCAGGATCGCCTTGGCATACGGGCCGCCCACCGCGTTCATGCCATCCATGCGCATGCGAAAGCCTTGCCGGAACATGCCGCGCATGAGTTCGAAGTCGAACAGGCCGCGCATCACGTCGGCATAGTCGGCGACCGGGTCGATGACCTCGACCTGCAGCGTTTCCACTTGCTGCAGGCCAAGCCTGTCGATATCGATATCCGGCGCGTCGCTGCCAAGCACTTGCGACAGCACCAGCGTGCGCTGGTAGACCGCTTCGGTCAGCGCTTCGTTGGCTGGCCCGCCGTTGCCGGCGTTGTACTTGATGCCGAAGTCGCCGTCGGGCCCGCCCGGATTGTGGCTTGCCGAAAGTACGATTCCGCCAAAGGCGCCATGGCGTCGAATGACCGCGCTGACTGCCGGCGTCGACAGGATGCCGCCACGCCCCAGCAGGACCCGCGCCACTCCGTTGGCGGCCGCCAACCTCAGGATGGTCTGCACGGCAACGCGGTTGTGGAACCGGCCATCCCCGCCCAGCACCAGGGTCTGTCCGCGCAACGCCTTGCCACCGTGCCCCGGTGCATTCAATACGTCGAACAGGGCCTGCACGAAGTTCTCCAGGTACATGGCCTGGGTGAACGTGCCGACTTTCTTGCGCAAGCCCGATGTGCCGGGCCGTTGCCCGGCAATGGGCCGGGTGGGAATTGCCTGATAAGCCATGACGTGATCGCCCCAAGAGATGCCGGGGAGACAAGGGAGAACTCACCGCCATGCCCGAATCACCCACCCCGTTCAAGGATAGTGGAATGCGTATTGAAATTGGCAGGGCGGACCCGGCGGCCAGACATGGATTACACCTTTCAGCGTGAACTTCACGGGATAATGGCCGTCCAACTCGAACCGTCCGGCTTATGCTGGGTCCGGCGGCTTGGAACCCAATTGCGGACAGGACAACTGATGAAGGGATTGATGAGAGCGACCTTGGCCGTGGTGCTGGCCGGGCTGGGCCTGCTGCCGTCGTTGGCCAACGCCGTCGACGAAACTGACCTGCTTCCCGTCGACCAGGCGTACGTGCTGACGGCCAAAGCCGTCTCGCGCGAGCGCATCGAGTTCAGCTGGACCATCGCCCCGGGCTACTACCTGTACCGGCATCGGTTCGGTGTGTCGGCGGTGGATTCGGCCTTCAAGACCAACCCGCTGCAGATTCCCGACGGCAAGAAGCACACCGACGAGTTCTTCGGCAAGGTCGAGACCTACCGCGACCAGGTGACCCTGGTGCAGACCGGGGCGGCGGCCAGCGGCATCGGCTCGGTCAGCTTCAAGGTGAAGTACCAGGGTTGCGCGGACATCGGCGTGTGCTATCCGCCGCAGACCCGCACCCTGACGGTCGCCCTGCCCGCGGCGGGCGGAACCGACGCGGCGGACAGCGCGGGCCTGGACGGATTGCTCGGCGCGCCTGCCGATCCGTTGGCGGGCCTGGCCAGCGGCGCCTCTGCCCTGGGCGTGGGCGACGCGCTGCCCGAGGAACAGGCGTTCCGCTACGAAGCCATCGCCAACTCGCCGTCCGAATTGCTGGTCCGGATCACCCCGGCCCAGGGTTATTACCTGTATCGCGACAAGACCTCCTTCCAGTTGCTGGATGCGGACGGCGTGACGCTGGGCGAGCCGCGTTGGCCGGCCGGCAAGGCGCATCGCGACGAGCACTTCGGCGACGTGGTCGTGTACTTCGACGTGGCGGAAATTCCGCTGCCGCTGGTCCGCAGCAACGAGGCGGCGCAGACGCTGACGCTGCAGGCCAATTTCCAGGGCTGCCAGACCGATGGCATCTGCTACCGGCCGATGACGCGACAGCTCACCGTCGAGTTGCCCGCAGGCGCTGGCGCGTCCGCCGCGCCAGCCGCCGCTGCGGAAATCGAATCCGCCGCCGACAGCCACGCCCCGCCCGGCTTGTTGTTGTCCCTGCTGCTGGCGCTGGTTGGCGGCCTCATCCTCAACCTGATGCCGTGCGTGTTGCCGGTACTGTCCTTCAAGGCGCTGGGCCTGGCCCAGGCCAGCCGCAGCCACGCGCATGCCAAGGCGCATGCGCTTTGGTACACCGCCGGCGTACTCGCCAGCTTTGCGGTTATCGGCGCGCTGGTGCTCGCACTTCGCAGCGCCGGCCAGGCCCTGGGCTGGGGCTTCCAGTTGCAACAACCCGAAGTCGTCGCGGGCCTGACGATGTTGATGTTCGCAATCGGCCTGAGCCTGTCGGGCGTGTTCCAGTTCGGCGCCACGATGGCCGGCGTCGGCCAGTCGCTGACGGAAAAATCCGGCGCCACCGGTGACTTCTTCACCGGCGTCCTGGCCGTAATCGTGGCCAGCCCGTGCACCGCGCCGTTCATGGCCGGCGCGCTGGGTTACGCCTTCACCGCGCCGGTGCTGCCGGCGATGCTGGTCTTCCTCGCACTCGGTCTCGGCCTGGCACTGCCCTTCCTGCTGATCGGTTTCGTGCCCGCGCTGGCGTC
>JAPLSI010000162.1 GCA_026398715.1 Gammaproteobacteria bacterium | reverse complement strand
TGCGCGTTGAGGTATTCGACCTGGTCGGGATTCAATTTCGCGTCGCGCAGGGCCATCGCAATGCAGCGGGCCGGGCCTTCGCCGTTTTCGCTGGGGGCGGTCATGTGGTACGCGTCGGAGCTGGCGCCGAAGCCGACCAGTTCGCAGTAGATGCGCGCGCCGCGCGCCTTCGCCGAGTCGTATTCCTCGAGGATGAGGATGCCCGCGCCGTCGCCCAGCACGAAGCCGTCGCGATCGCGGTCCCAGGGACGGCTGGCGCGGGTGGGTTCGTCGTTGCGCGTGGACAGGGCCTTCATCGAGCAGAAGCCCGCGACCGAGGTCGGCGTGCAACCGTGTTCGGCGCCGCCGGCGACCATGATGTCGGCGTCGCCGTACTGGATCATGCGCATCGCCATGCCAACCGAATGGTTGGAGGAAGCACAGGCCGACACGGCGGAAAAGTTCGGACCCTTGAAGCCCTTGATGATGCACAACTGGCCCGAGACCATGTTGATGATGGTGCTGGGCACGTAGAAAGGGGAAACCTTGCGCGGCCCGCCTTCGTGCAACGCGATCGCAGTTTCCTCGATGCCACGCACGCCGCCGATGCCCGAGCCGATCAGCACGCCGGCGCGCTCGGCATTGGCCTCGGTGATTTCCAGCCCCGCGTCCTCCATCGCCATCATCGCTGCGGCCAGGCCGTAGTGGATGAAGGTGTCCATCTTCTTCGCGTCCTTGGGATTGACCCAGGACTTGGCGTCGAAGTCACGCACTTCACCGGCAATCTTGGCGGTGTAGGCGCTGGTGTCGAAGTGGGTGATCGAACCGATTCCGGAACGACCGTTGCAGATGCTGTCCCAGGCGGTGGCGAGGGTGTTGCCGACCGGCGAGACGATGCCCATTCCGGTGACGACGACGCGACGTGAACTCATGGCTTGGCTCCGCGGATGAGGTTGGCGCGAATCTGGCCCGGGCATGTCGCCCGGCGCTGTAAACAGGCAGGGCCGCGCAAGCGCGGCCCTGCCATGGTAAAGCGTTTCGTGATCAGGCCTTGACGTGGGCCTTGATGTAATCGATCGCCTGCTGGACGGAGGTGATCTTCTCGGCCTCTTCGTCCGGAATTTCGCACTCGAACTCTTCCTCGAGGGCCATCACCAGCTCGACCGTATCCAGCGAGTCAGCGCCGAGATCGTCCACGAAGGAGGCGTTGTTGGTGGCTTCTTCTTCCTTGACGCCCAGTTGCTCGACGACGATTTTCTTGACGCGTTCTTCGATGGTGCTCATGAGTGGATCTCCTCCCGGAATAAATAACGGACACATTGTAATCTGTTGCCGGCCCCGGCGAGCGTCCGTTGTGCCCCGGCCGTACTGCTGCAATATGAATTCTAGCGCAATTCCCGGACCCGCAAGGGCTCAGGCCATGTACATCCCGCCATTGACGTGCAGGGTCTCGCCGGTGATGTACGCCGCTGCCGGGCCGGCCAGGAAAGCCACGGCCTCGGCAATGTCGGACGGCGCGCCGAAGCGGCCCAGGGCGATCTGCCCCTGCATCGCATCCTTCTGGGCCTCGGGCAGGGCCCGGGTCATGTCCGTCTCGATGAAGCCCGGCGCCACCACGTTGACCGTGATGCCGCGGCTGCCAATCTCCTTGGCCAGTGATTTCGAGAAAGCGATGATGCCGGCCTTGGCGGCGGCGTAGTTTGCCTGCCCGGCATTGCCGGTCAGGCCGATGACCGAAGCGATATTGATGATGCGTCCCTTGCGCGCCTTCATCATGCCGCGCAGCACTGCCTTTGACGTGCGGAAGACCGAACTGAGGTTCGTGTCGATGATCGCGTTCCAGTCCTCGTCCTTCATGCGCATCAGCAACTGGTCGCGGGTGATGCCGGCGTTGTTGACCAATATGGAAATCGGACCGAAATCCTTGGCGATGGCTTCGACGAGAGCTTCGACCGCGGCGCCATCGGTGACGTCCAGGGTCCGACCCGCGCCGCCCGTGGCGGCAAGTCGCTCGCCGATGGCGGCCGCGCCGGCGTCGCTGGTGGCGGTGCCGATCACGATGGCGCCGTGGGCGGCCAAGGTGTCGGCGAGGGCATCGCCGAAGCCGCGGCTGGCGCCGGTGACCAGCACGAGTTCGCCGCAGAGGTTGGATGTCATGGGTGGAGCTCCTGGGTCAGGCGAATTGGGAAAGGGCGGCGTCGAATTCGGCGGGCGTGCCGATCGCGCGGGCATCGAGCGATTTGTCGATGCGCTTCACCAGGCCCGACAGCACCTTGCCCGGCCCGCATTCGACCATGTGCGTGGCGCCGCCCGCAGCGAGCGCCTGCACGCACTGGGTCCAGCGAACGGGAAGATACAGCTGCCGCACCAGCGCGTTGCAGATCGCATCCACGTCGTGCTCTACCCGGGCGTCGGCATTCTGCACGACGCGTCGGTCGGGATGGCTCCAGGTAAGCCCGGCCATCACTTCGCCCAGGCGCGCCGCGGCGTCGCGCATCAGCGGCGTGTGCGAAGGCACGCTGACGGCCAGCTTCACGATCTTGCGCACGCCCAGCGAGGTCAGTTCCGCCATCGCGCGTTCCAGTGCGTCGGCATGTCCGCCGATCACGATCTGGCCCGGCGAATTGAAATTGGCAGGCACCACCACAGTGGCATGCGACACCTGCGCGCAGACACCCGCGACCATGTCGTCATCCGCGCCGAGCACGGCGGCCATTGCGCCAGTTCCGGCGGGCACCGCTTCCTGCATCAGTCGGCCGCGTTCGCGCACCAGTCGCGCCGCATCCCCGAGCGAGATCGCGCCGGCCGCCACCAGCGCCGCGTATTCGCCCAAGCTGTGGCCTGACAGTTGCGCAGGCTGCGCGCCGCCTGCAGCGACCCAGGCGCGCCACACGGCCACGTCGGCCGCCAGCAAGGCAGGCTGGGTGAATTCGGTCTGGTTGAGTTGTTCCTCGGGGCCCTGTTGGCTCAATGTCCACAGGTCCAGGCCGCAGCCATCGGAGGCTTCGTCGAAACTTTCGCGCACCGTGCCGTGCACGGCAGCGAGTTCGGCAAGCATACCCAGGCTCTGCGAGCCCTGGCCGGGAAACACGAAGGCGAGGTTGTCGGTCATCGGCGGAACCTGACTTGGGGACCGCGCATGATACGGGCACGGCGGGAAAATCGTCTGTACCGCGGCGTAGGGCGGCGCGTGTTCGTCGCCTGGCCGGGCACCGGGCCCGATCAGTAACGGATCAGCGCCGAACCCCAGGTAAAGCCGCCGCCAAACGCTTCCAGCAACAGCAACTGTCCGCGCTGGACACGTCCGGATCGGATTGCCTCGTCCAACGCCAGCGGCACCGAACCGGCCGACGTATTGCCGGTGCGGTCCACGGTGACCACCACGCGATCCATCGACATCTGCAGGCGCTTTGCCGTGGCTTCGATGATGCGCAGGTTGGCCTGGTGCGGAATCAGCCAGTCGAGGTCGGATTTATCGAGTCCGTTGGCGGCCAGGGTTTCATCAACCACCGAATCCAGGGCCTTCACTGCGTACTTGAAGACATCGCTGCCCGCCATCATCACCTTGACGCCGGAGTTGGGTTCGTCGGGCTTGAAACCCTTCGACACGCCGACCGGGTTGTACAGCAGGTGCTTCTTGCTGCCGTCGGCATGCAGGTGCGTGGACAGGATGCCGGCCGTATCGTCGGCCTTCAGTACGACGGCGCCGGCGGCATCGCCGAACAGCACGCAGGTTCCGCGATCGGTCCAGTCCACCATGCGCGTGAGGGTTTCGGCGCCAACCACCAGCGCATTCTTGACCGCGCCGGTCTTGATGAACTTGTCGGCGATGCTGAGCGCGAAGATGAATCCGGAACAGGCGGCGTTGACATCGAACGCGGCGCAGCCGTTGGCGCCCAGGCGATCCTGCAAGAGGCAGGCGGTGGACGGGAAGATGACGTCGGGCGTGGTCGTGCCGAGCACGATGAGTTCGATATCCGCGGCATCCAGGCCGGCGGCTTCAAGTGCGCGCGTGGCGGCATGGAAGGCGAGGTCGCTGGTGGTTTCGCCTTCCGCGGCGATGTGCCGTTCGCGGATGCCGCTGCGGCTGACGATCCACTCGTCGTTGGTCTCGACCATTTTTTCGAGGTCGGCATTGGTCAGCACCTTCTCTGGAAGGTAACTGCCGGTGCCAGCGATCCGTGAATAAACAGCCATGCCCTGCTCCGAGTCCAAGGGTCCTCGCCAACCCGAATCGCAGTCTCTCATGACCGGATGGGTGGGGGACAAATGAACACGGCGGGCATTGCCCGCCGTGTCCGGATGCGCGCTTCCGCCCTGGACGGGCGGGGCTGCGACTTACTCTTCGACGCTGACCGCCGACTTCACGTCGATGACCTTGCGGCCACGATAGAAGCCATCCTTGGTCAGGTGGTGGCGGATATGGGTCTCGCCGGTGGTGACGTCGGTGGACAACAGCTTGGCCGACAGCGAGTCGTGCGAACGACGCATGCCGCGGGTGGACGGGGTACGACGGGATTTCTGGACGGCCATGGTTCTGTCTCCAACTACTTTTTATGATCCTTCAGGGCCGCGAGGGCACTGAAAGGGTTCGGTTTATCGTCCTCGTCGGCCGGCCAGACGGCGTCCGGCAAACTCGACTCGGGGTTGATCGGTACCACCGGCAGCGCAAGGATGAGTTCGTCTTCAACCAGGTCGATCGGCCGAAGCTCTGCATTATCCGCCACCAGCAGCGGCTCCATCCCCTCGGGCAGCGCGTCTTCCTGCGCTTCGGAGCTGATCAAGCCTAACTGTTGCACCACCTTCACCGGTTGCAGGAAGCGCTCGAGCGTGCGCTGGCACTGCAACGGCAACTCGGCTTCGGCACGCACTTCGACGAACGGCTGGTTCATCGCATCGCGACCGAATTCGAGGCTGAATCTGACTTCGCCCTCGGTATCGGTGAGGCTGCCCTTCAGGCGCGTGAACGCGGCCAGGGGAAAGCTGCCTTCGAAATACCGCTTGGCCGCCACCATGCGCCAAACATCGAGCACTGCGGGCAAGGTTGCGGACATAAGCGGGCGATTGTAGGGCCTGCACGCGCATCGTGTCAAACCAAAACCCCAGCGCTGGCGAGGGCTTACCGGCAATTTGCCGGGGCTCGGGGCGCTGGTGCAGACTGGCTGGACCCTTTCGGACCCCGCCATGCTGTCCATCCTGATCCCGTGCCTGCTGCTGGCCGTTGCCCTGCCCTTGTTTTGGTTCCTTGCCAGGCGCCGACGCCGCCAGCATACGCTGACGCGCATGCTCGACCTGGCCGACGCGGTCGAGTCCCTGCTGGACCGAAGCCAGGAGCGGATGGCGGCCCTGCGCCCGCTGGTACAGCGGGTCCCCTCGGATATCGCCGCCGAGGCCCAGGCCTCCCTGGAAGGCAGCCTGCCCATTCGCGAGGCCAAGCGCGACGTGCTCCAACACCGGCTGTGGATCCAGAAGCATGCCGACGACGCCAGCCAGCCGGAACTCGACCAGGCCTGTTCGGCCCTGGACCGGGCCAGGCAACGTCTTGAGGTCCAACTGGTGGCCCTGGAAAACGTGGGCAGCGACCTGGCCACCGCCACCGAAGCTGCCGCCGAGGCGGCGCTGCGCGAACCGCCGGCCCTGCGCCGGACTCCCGATGCCTGATGCTGGTCCTGGCATCCACATCCGCGTACCGGCGGCAGTTGCTGGAAAGACTGGGCCTGCCGTTTGAAGTGGCGCGGCCGGGCGTGGACGAGTCGCCCCTGCCGCGCGAGCAACCCCTGCACCAGGCCCAGCGACTGGCCCTGGACAAGGCCCGCGTGGTGGGACGCCGGTTTCGCGAAAGCTGGGTCATCGGCTCCGACCAGGTGGCCGAACTGGACGGACAGGCACTGGGCAAGCCGGGAAGTTTCGAACGCGCCGCCGACCAACTGGCCGCCGCGTCGGGGGCGAAGGTTTCATTCCACACCGCCGTCAGCCTTTACCGCCACTCCGATGGCCGCGGCCTTCGCTTCCACGATCTGACCGTGGTGCGATTCCGCCGCCTGCAGCGCGCGGAGATCGAACGCTACCTGCATGCGGAACAACCCTACGACTGCGCGGGAAGCTTCAAGGCCGAAGGACTGGGCATCAGCCTGTTCGAATCGATCGAATCGAAGGATCCGACCGCACTGATCGGGCTGCCGCTGATCGCGCTGTGCGCTGCACTGCGCGAGGTCGGCTTCGTCGTGCCCTGACCGTCGGGCAAACCCGGAAAACGGTTTACTGCGCCTCGACCAGCAATTTCTGTTCGGGCCAGTCTTCGACGCTGCCGTCGGCGCCATGCAGGCGCAACCCCAGCCAGTGCGGACCTGGCGCGACTCCCACGCCCGGCACCATTGCGCGGAAACCCACGTTCGGCTGGTTCGGATCGGTCGAGCCCTTCCAATAATCGGCGACGTTCGGCATGGCGATCCCGTAGTGCGCGTCCGCGACCGGCCGACCGTCGAGCAATATCTCGATGCGCGACAGCCCCGCCCCTTCCTTGAACGCCCAGCCCGCCACATCGAATGGCGCGCGCAAGCGCGACTTGGGCGTCGGTGAATCGATCCAGGCCAGCGCCGGCGCAACACAACCGGAACCGGGCTTGGGCAGAGCGACGCGGTAGATGAAATATCGCTTGCGACCATGGTCGGCGGCGATGACTTCGGCGGCAGGCAACGGACCGAAGCGGCGACACAGTTCACGATAGGCTTCGAGTCGCAATTTCATCGCGGTGGCACTGTCGTCCAGGACCAGCACGATGGGCCGCGTGTCGGCCGAATCGGATTTCCAGTCGAGCCCCCAAGCCTGCAATTGCGCGGCGCGACCATGCTTGTGATTGAGCGGACTGTCGAGGACCTCGAGGTCACGACCGCCCAGCGCGAACGAAAGTTGCGCGGCCAGTTCGAAATCGCTGGCGACGATGCGCGTGCCGGCGGGGAATTGCTTCATGCGAGCGTTGATCTCGCGCCAGCCGGCGAAATCAGCCGGATAGGCGCGACTGTCGGCGAGGCGTTCACGCAGCGACGGGGAACTGGCGACGGCAAGGAACGACAGGCCCGCGAGCAGGCCCAATGCCGCGACTGAAAAAACGAACGCCTTCGCACGGCGCGACCACGTGGCCAGCGCGACGGGCGCGATCACGATCAAAGCCAGCCAACCCGACAGCGGCCAATGGAAACTCACGCGCTGGTCGTCGGCGAACAAGCCAAGCAATAGAAACAGCGGCGCTGCAACGAATCCCACCGTGCCGATGAAACGCCACGGACCTGGCTGGTCGCGGCGACGCCAGCATTCGCGAAGCGCCAGCAGCAGCAACACGAACAACACAGGCGTCACCAACAGGAACTGGATGGGCAGCCAGGCAAAGCCATCGGCATGGAACTGCCAGGGATTGCGATCGATGAACTGGAAACGAAGGCCGGCGCCGGCATGGTGCAGGTTCCATTCCAGCAAGGGCCACCATGCGGCCGCGCCGACGGCCAGCACCGCCCAGACACGGGCGTCCCGCAACAGGCGCCTCGAAGGCTCATCAGCCAATACGGCGAGCATCCCCGCGAACACCACCAGCACGAAGCGATAGTGCGCCAGCGCTCCCGCGACCAGTGCCAGCGCCAGCAATCCCAGCGCCACGGCGTCTACCCGATCGCGCAGCCGCGCCACCGCCTCCAGGCACAGCAGCGCCGCGAAGACCATGGGTACGTCCGGCACGGCCAGCACGCCCAACAAACCGGACAGGGGCATGAGCGTGGCGAGCAAGCCCGCCTGCGCGCCCGCCGTTTCGCCGAACCAGCGACGGGACAGGCTCCAGGCGAGCCACGGCACGGCGGCGCCGAGCAACAGGAACGGCAGTCGAAGCGCCAGGGGATGATTGCCGCCCAATTCCGTGCCGAGCCGCGCCAGCCAGGCCGTCAACCCCGGCAGGTCGGAATAGGCCCAGGCCAGGTGGCGGCCCTCCCAGGCGTAGAAGGCCTCGTCCACGAACACCGGCAGGCAAGCGGCAAGGACCAGCTTGCACACTTGCACAAGCGTCCATATCTGGATGAACTTCACGCGCAAGTTACTGGGATTCATGCCAGCATCGTGCCTGTCATTCCAATTGTTCGGCACCCGGGAACCCCATGCACGTGCAGGCCATCAACGCCGCTATCCTACCCGACCCGTTGCGCCAGTCGCTGGTCGCGGCCGTGGACCAGATCAACACGCTGGTGCTGGGCAAGCCGCGCGAAGTGCGGCTGGCCTTCACCACCCTGCTCGCCGGCGGCCACCTGCTCATCGAGGACCTGCCGGGCCTGGGCAAGACCACGCTGGCAAGGGCGATGGCGGCGACTCTGGCGCTCGATTTCCAGCGCATGCAGTTCACCTCCGACCTGCTTCCCTCGGACATCATCGGCGTGTCCATCTTCGACCCGACGGCGCGCGAGTTCCGTTTCCACCCCGGCCCGGTGTTCGCCCAGTTGCTGCTGGCCGATGAAATCAATCGCGCGCCGCCGCGCACGCAAAGCGCGCTGCTCGAAGCAATGGCCGAACAACAGGTCACCGTGGACGGCGTGTGCCACGCGCTGCCGCAACCCTTCTTCGTGATGGCGACCCAGAATCCCGCCGACCTCGCCGGCACATTCCCGCTGCCCGATTCGCAACTCGACCGCTTCCTGCTGCGCCTGCAATTGGGTTACCCCGGTGCCGATGCCGAACGCGAGATGCTCGCCGGCGCCGACCGCCGGGACATGATCGCGAAGGTCATGCCGCAACTCACCAGCGAGGAGCTGATGGCCCTGCGCGCAAGCGTCGCCAGCGTGCACACCAGCGACGCCTTGATTGCCTACGTGCAGGGACTGCTGGCCGAAAGCCGGCGGCACAAGGGCGTTCGCGTAGGCCTTTCGCCGCGCGCGGGACTGGCGCTGCTGCAAGGCGCGCGCGCACACGCGTTGATCGCCGGCCGCGCGCATGCATTGCCCGAGGACGTGCAAGCGCTGTTTGTCGAGGTTGCAGCACACAGGCTCGTACCGGAAGCCGAGGCAAGTTCGCGCGACGCACTGGCGGCGTCCATCCTGAAATCCGTCGCCGTCGACTGATCGATGGCGGCAAACCGCGACGCCGTCGAACGCTTCGGCGACCGCATGGCGGCGCTGGCGCTGGTGCGTCCAAAAAAACCCGAAGCGCTGCCGGTGCGCATCACCCGTAACCGGATCTACGTGTTGCCGACCGGCTTCGGGCTGTTCCTTGGCGCGATGCTGGTGACGATGCTGGTGGGCGGCCTCAACTACAACAACAACCCGGCCCTGCTGCTGGTCTTCCTGTTAGCCGGCGTCGGCCACAACAGCCTGGTGCACGCGCACCTGATCATGTCGGGCATCCAGCTGAAGGCCATCCATGCGGACCCGGTTTTCGCCGGCCAGGTGCTGCCGGTGAAACTGCGATTCGATGCAGATGGCGCAAGGTCGCGCCCGGGCCTGCAACTGATTTGCGGCAACTCGCGTTCCGATTTCGAACTCGATGCGAACGATGAAGCGGAGGTAATCCTCGATCTCCCGACGCAGACGCGCGGTTGGCTGGCGCTGGGCCGCCTGCGGTTGAGTACGCTCAGGCCGCTGGGGCTGGCGCGGGCGTGGAGTTGGCTGCGCCCCGACTCGCGCTTGCTGGTATACCCCGCGCTTGAACTGAACGCGCCGCCCCTGCCCGAGGCGCTGGGCGACGGCGACTCGCCGCGCACCCGGGCGCATGGCGAACAACCCCACCATCTTCGTGAATACCGGTCCGGCGACATGCCGCGACAAATTGCCTGGAAGGCGTCGGCGCGCGCGGACCGACTGCTCGTTCGCGAGTACGAGTCCGCGGTGGCGCGCGACATAACCATCGACTGGAACGCGGCGCATCCCCTGCCCTACGAAGACCGAATCAGCCGATTGGCGCGCTGGGTCGTGGAGGCCGAACGCAGCGGCAGCAACTACGCGCTGGTATTGCCATTGCAGCGCATCCCGGCAGGCCGGGGCGCCGAACACCGGCACTTGTGCCTGCGAACCCTCGCGTTGCTGCCCCATGATTGAGCCGATCGACCGCGCCACGCGTCGCTGGTGCCTGCTGGCGGCAGCGGCCTGCGCGATGCCCTTGCTCGTGTTGGTGCCCGGCTGGCTGGCCGCCGTGCTGGTCGCCACCGGACTGCTGGCGGCCTATTCGGAACGACCCTGGCCGGCCTGGATGCGCCTGTTGCTGACACTGACCATCGGCGGACTGGTACTGGCCGCCTACGGATTCCGCATAGGGCGCGATACCTCCTGCGCCGGGCTGCTGGCGATGTTGATGCTCAAGCCCTTCGAGACCCATACGCTGCGCGATGCGCACAGCCTGCTCGGGTTTTCGCTGTTCGCACCGTTTGCCGCATTCCTCCAGGACCAGGGCCCGCTCAGCCTCAGCCTTGCGCTGCCCGCCGTTGCGCTGTCGCTGATCGCCTGGTCCAGGCTCGTGCCGGGCAAGCATGCATCGCTGCTGCCTTCGTTCCGCCAGGCTGGTGCGGCGCTGGCGATGGCCGTGCCAATGGCGCTGGCGGGCTTCTGGTTGTTCCCCAGGCTGGCGACGCCCTTGTGGGGTTTGCCGGAAAATTCCTTCAGTCGCGCCGGCCTGGGCGACCGCATGACGCCGAACGAATGGCTCGATGCTCTGGTGGACGACTCGGCCGCATTCCGCGCCCGATTCATCGGCAGCACGCCACCCCGGGCGCAGATGTACTGGCGAGGTCCGGTCCTGGTCCACTTCGATGGTGAAGCGTGGACGCGTGACATCGGCGCCATCAGCATGCCCGGTCCAGCGCTTCAGGCCACTGGCGCGACCATCCGCTACGAAGTGATGTTCGAACCCACCGAGCGTCGCGACCTGGTGGTGCTCGACCTGCCCCTGACGACGCCGCCCCAATCACAACTCAACGGCGAGTTGACGGCTGTCAGCGCCGAGCCGGTGAACAACCTCGTGCGCTACTTCGGCGAGTCGTCGCCGCAGGCGCGATTCACTGATCCGCTGCCCGGCTGGCAGCGCCGCATCGCGTTGTCGCTGCCGCCCGGCCATGATCCGCGCACCATCGCGATGGCCAGGCAATGGCAAGCGGAAAATCCCGATCCGATCGTGCTTACGCAACGCTTCATGGCCATGCTGGAGCGCGACTTCAAGTACACGATTTCGGCACCGCCGGTCGGCTTCAACGCGACCGATGATTTCCTGTTCGAGACCCGGTTGGGTTTCTGCCAGCACTTCAGCTCGGCCTATGCGGTGTTCATGCGTGCAGCCGGCGTGCCCACGCGTGTAGTTACCGGCTACGTGGGCGGCCATTACAACAAGATCGGGAAATACTGGTTGCTCAAGGGCAAGGACGCGCACGCCTGGAATGAAATCTGGCTCGATGGACGAGGCTGGACGCGAGTGGATCCGACTGCCGCCATCGCCCCGGAAAACATCCTCGATACGCTCGACGACCTGCAGGCGCGGCAACAGGCGGGGCTGGCGGGCGCGGCGGCGGGCATGCTCGAACCGATGTTCGACGGCACCGACTTCCTGCGCAGGCAATGGAACCAGCTGGTGCTCGGCTTCAACGCCGCGCGGCAACAGAACCTGCTGCGGCCGATCGGCATCGACGAAGCACAGGCCTGGCAACTGGTTACCGCCTTTGGCATCGGTTCAGCGCTGGCGTTGGGCCTGACGCTGTGGTTCCTTCTGCACCAGCATCGCGACCGCAGTCCGCCGCTGGTGCAGGCCTGGCGTTCGCTGGTGAAACGCCTGCGCCGCGCGGGCTGGGCCAAGCAACCCAGCGAACCTCCTCTGAGCTTCTCGCGACGCGTCGCGACGGAGCTGGCCGCGGACGGTCCGGCACTGCTTTCGGTCAGCCAGCGTTACACGGACTGGCGTTACGCTGGCAAAGAGCTCACGGACGAGGAACAAAAGGCGCTCATCCGCGGTCTGCGGGGGTTCCGGACCAACCGACGCAACCGAACATGACTGGAGTCAACCCATGAAAGTCCCCGCCGCTATCGCCCTCACCCTGGCCCTGGCCGGTTGCGTTACCGCACCCAAGCCATTGCAGGGCCAGTTTTCAACGATTACTCCCGAAGGGGCGGTCGCCAAGCAGGCCGTCGGCGAATTGGTTCGCTGGGGCGGTCACGTCGTCAGCGTCGAACCACGCAGCCAGAGCAGTTGCTTCGAAATCGTATCCACGCCGCTTGCCGGCAGCACCCAGCCGCAGCAACTCGACCGCAGCCTGGGTCGGTTCATCGCCTGCCGCAATGGATTCTACGACCCTGAAGTATTCAAGGCGGGCCGCGAGGTCACCATTTCCGGTCGCATCGAAGGCTTCGAAACCCGCAAGGTCGGCGAATACGACTACCAGTATCCGCGGGTCGCCGCCGACGTGGTGTATCTGTGGCCGGAACGCGACGACGTGCGGATCATCCACGATCGGCCGTTCTTCTTCGGCGGTTGGTACGGGCGCCGCTGGTAATCGCTGCGACTGATGCGCGCGGATTCGGCGCCTAGCCGAATCCGCCCTGCATCGCCCGCCCCGCCAGCAGGTGCAGGTGCATGTGGAAGACGGTCTGTCCACCGTCTGCGTTGACGTTCATCACCAGGCGGTAGCCGTCCTCGGCGAAGCCTTCAAGCCTCGCGTACTGCGCGGCAGCCAGCATGAGCGACCCGACCAACGCCGCTTCGCTTGCCGGAACCTCGTTCAAGCTCCGATACGGTTGTTTCGGCACGAACAGCACGTGCACCGGGGCCTGGGGCGAGATGTCGCGGAAGGCCAGCACCTGGTCGTCCTCGAAGACGATGTCGGCGGGAATTTCGCGGCGGATGATCTTGCTGAAAATCGTGTCTTGCATGTTCGCCTCCTCGGACAACCCACAGCCACGCCTTGTATCAGCTACTCGCTTCGTGTCGCGAACCAAACGCGTGCGCCAGCGTGCCGCGGTCGACATATTCCAGTTCGCCGCCCAAGGGTACGCCGTGCGCGAGCCGGCTTGGGGTCACGTCGAACTGGCGCGCAAGCTGCGCCAGATAGTGCGCGGTGGCCTCGCCTTCGACCGTCGGGTTGGTGGCGATGATCAATTCGCGGATGCCGCCCTGCGCCAGCCGCGTGGCCAGCAAGTCCAGCCCGAGTTCCTTCGGACCGATGCCGTCCAGCGGTGACAGCCTGCCCTGCAGGATGAAATACAGCCCGCGATAGCCTGTTGCCTGTTCGATTACCAGGCGGTCGGCCGGCGATTCGACGGCGCACAACTGCGATTGTTCGCGCGATGCACTGGCGCAAGTGGCGCACAAGGCCTGCTCGCTGAAGTCGCGGCATTGCCGGCAATGGCCGATGCGCTCCACGGCTTCTGCCAACACGTGCGACAGCCGCGCGCCGCCCTCGCGATTGCGTTCCAGCAGGTGGTAGGCCATGCGCTGCGCGCTCTTCTGGCCCACGCCGGGAAGGCAGCGCAAGGCTTCGATCAGTTGCTCCAGCAGCGGCGATGCGGCGCTCAAAACGGCAATTTCATCCCGGCCGGCAGCGACATGCCTGCGGTCGCCGCGGACATGCGCCTGGCGCTTTCTTCATTGGCCTTGTTGACTGCGTCGTTGAAGGCGGCGGTAACGAGGTCTTCCAGCATTTCGGCATCGCCCAGCACCGACGGATCGATGTGCACGCGGCGCGTTTCCATCTTGCCGGTGATGGTGATGCTTACCATGCCGCCACCCGATTGCCCGGTGACTTCAAGCACGGCCAGTTCGTCCTGCACGCGCTTCAGGTTGTCCTGCATACGCTGCGCCTGTTGCATCATCTGCGCGATATTGCCTCGCATTTTCAGTTCTCACTCAAGGGTCGGATGGAATCGGGAACGATGCTGCCGCCCTGGCCGAGCAACTGGCTGACCACGGGATCGGCGCGGAAACTGGCTTCGGCCGCCACCTGGCGCTCGCTGCGCTGGCGCTGGTTGCGCTGGTGCAAGGTGTCGCCCGTGCCGCCCGGATGTGCTTCGAATCGAATCTGCACCGGTCGGCCGATGGCGGTCGCGACCGCCTGCGTCACCTGGCGCACGCCGCTTTCGGATCGCAGGTGCGCATCTTCCTCGGGCAGGTGCACGCGAAGCACGTCTTCGTCGCAGTTGATGAAAGCGCAGTGCGAGGCAAGCTGCAGTGCGGGACCCTTCAATCCCGATCCGGCGACCAGCGCCAGCCATTGGTCGGCATCGTCGAGGCGGGACGGCTGCGCCGTGGCGGCGGTCACCGGCGCAGGCGTGGCGCTGACAGTTTGCTGCGCGGCGCTTGGCTGCGCGACGCTTGGCTGCACGACAGTCGGCTGCGCGACGCTTGGCTGCGCGACAGTTGGCTGCGCGACAGCTGGCCGTGCGGCCGGTGTTGGCGCAGACGTTGCTTCGCGCGTGGCGGACGGCGTGCTGCCGGTCGCCACCGGAATCCTGGCGGGGTCCGGGCGCGGACCGTCCGACGGACGGAAGGCCAGCATGCGCAGCAGGGCCATTTCAAAACCGGCACGGGTGCTGGGCGCGTAGCCAAGATCGCGGCGGCCATTCACGGCCATCTGGTACCAAAGCTGCACCAGCTCCGGCGACAGTCTCGAGGCCAGCCCCAGGGTGTCGATCCGCGACGGCTCGGGCTGGAATCCCGGCACCAGCTGCTGCAGCTGGATGCGATGCAGTTCGGTTGCCAGGTCGTCGAGCACATGGCCGAAGTCCGGCGAGTACTGGGCCATCTCCACGACTGCGGCCATCAACCTGCCACCGTCGCCGGCAGCGAGCGATTCGAGCAATTCACCGACCTGGGCGCGCTCGACCGTGCCGAGCATCGCGTTGACGCCAGCTTCCTCGAGCTTGCCGCCGGTGTAGGCGATGGCCTGGTCGAGCAGCGACAGGCCATCACGCAGGCTGCCGTCGGCGGCGCGGGCCAGCAGCGCAAGCGCCTGCGGGTCGGCCTGGATCTGCTCGGCCTGCAGGATGCGCGACATCTGGCCCTGGATCTGTTCCGGTTCCAGGCGGCGCAAGTTGAACTGCAGGCAACGCGACAGGACGGTGACCGGCAGCTTCTGTGGATCGGTGGTCGCCAGCAGGAACTTGACGTGGCCGGGCGGCTCTTCCAGCGTCTTCAACAGGGCGTTGAACGCACTCTTGGACAGCATGTGCACTTCGTCCACCAGGTAGACCTTGGTGCGGCCGCGTGCAGGCATGTACTGCGCGTTTTCGATCAGTGCACGGACATCGTCCACACCGGTATTGCTGGCCGCGTCGATCTCCAGCAGGTCCACGAAGCGGCCGGCGTCGATGTCCAGGCACGATGCGCACTCGCCGCAAGGCTCGGCGCCGCTGCCCCGCTCACAATTCAGGCTCTTGGCGAAAATACGCGCGATGGTGGTCTTGCCGACCCCGCGCGTGCCCGTGAACAGGAAGGCATGGTGGACCCGGCCGGTTTCGAGCGCGTTGGTCAGCGCCCGCACGACGTGCTCCTGCCCGACCAGTTCGTCGAAGCGTTTCGGTCGCCATTTTCGGGCCAGGACAAGATAGGACATGGGCACCCTCGTTTCGATCGCTTCCATTGTCCCCTACCCCTTGGCTGGGGCCAAGCGTGCTCCCGGCCTGGTCGTCAAACTTGTCCCCCTTGCCGGCCTCGGTTACAATTTCGCTCTTGTTTCAGGCGTTTACCCTGTCCAACGGTGATCGCTGCGGGTCAGCTTCAAAATGCGGAGAGGTGTCCGAGTGGTTTAAGGAGCACGCCTGGAAAGTGTGTGTACGATTTAAAACCGTACCGAGGGTTCGAATCCCTCTCTCTCCGCCACTAGTTTTCTATGGTGGCCTTTGTCGGCCCCTCGCGACGATAGGTTGAAAACTCCGCCAGGGCCGGAAGGCAGCAACGGTATTGACTGATTCGGGCGCCGAGGCAAGCCGGCAAGGGCTGCCACCCTTGCCTAGCCGCCACTATCGCGCGGCGATGGATGCAGCCACGCCTGCCCGCCTTGCGCATAGTGTTCGTGCTTCCAGATCGGAACGCGCGACTTCACTTCGTCAATGATCCAGCGACAGGCGTCGAACGCCGGACCGCGATGTGCGGCGCTGACCCCGACCCAAACTGCCAACTCGCCCAATTCAAGCCGGCCCACCCGGTGCACGCAGGCGACCTGCTGGATGTCGAAGCGGGTGCTCGCTTCGGCCAGGATGGCCTTGCCTTCGGCTTCAGCCAGCGCGCGGTAGCTCTCGTAGGTCAGCGCCAGTACCGCGCGCCCGTCGTTGCGGTCCCGTACCCAGCCCTCGAAGCTGGCATAGGCGCCGGACCCGGTTCCCAGCAATAGCCCGCGCAAAGCCGCCACATCGATCGGCGATTCGGAAACGTCGAAGTGCGCCATCTTCAGCCTCCGGAGACCGGAGGTATGAATGCGATTTCGGCGCCGTCGGCAACCGGATCGGACCAGTCCGCGAATGCGCCATCAACGGCCACGCGAAGACGTTCGCGGCCCAGCGCAAAACCATGGCGCACGCGCAACGCTTCGTACAGCCCATCGAGCGATGCCGGAACGTCGAGCACTTCCGATTCGATCCCTGCGGCATCGCGAAGGCTGGCGAAATACAGGACCGTCACGGTCATGGCGAAACGATCTCGCGCTTTCCACCCGATTTCGAAAGAAGCATCGCCGGACCGATCACCAGCTGATGCGACAACGCCTTGCACATGTCGTAGACGGTCAGCGCGGCGATGGTCGCGCCGGTCAGCGCTTCCATCTCGACGCCGGTGCGATGCACCGTGCGCACGCTGCATACGATGCGAAGGCGAACGGCATCCTGCCACTCGATCTGGAACTGGCAGCCGTCGATCGGCAATGGGTGGCAGAACGGGATGAGCTCATGCGTCTTCTTCACCGCCATGGTTCCGGCCACGATGGCGGTCGCGATGACCGGTCCCTTGGCCGTATGCAGGTCGGCCGCTTGCAGCGCAGCGGCTACATCGGCGGGAAACACGACCAGGCAAGATGCGCTGGCTTCGCGTTGCGTTGCCGGCTTTCCCGACACGTCCACCATGGTCGGGCTGCCGTCGGCGGCGACGTGGGTAAGGGTCGGCGGGGAATCGTTTTTCTCGCTCATTCAGCCACCAATGAAGAACATTTCGATCTTCTTCGAATCACGTCGACCCGCCTCGCGCAACTCGCTGTAGCGGTCGCCGCGCCGACCCCATATTTCGGCGACGCGCGCCGCTATCGCGCCCTCGCCCAATGCGATGGCCGGGCGCAGGTCGCTCCCGTTGGCCGCGAACAGGCAGGTAAAGACCTGGCCGTCGGCGGACAGCCGGGCGCGCTGGCAATCACCGCAAAACGGCGCACTCACCGAACTGACGAAACCCACTTCGCCCTGTCCGTCCAGGAAGGCATGGCGTGCGGCAACTTCGCCGCGGTATCCAGGCTGCAGCGGACGCAGGGGCCAGCGCGCGTGGATGCGGTCGTGCAACTCACGCGACGAAACCACATTCTCCCGCTGCCAGCCGTTGCAGGTGCCGACATCCATGAATTCAATGAAGCGCAACACATGCGGCGTGCCTCGAAAATGCTCGACCAGGCGCAATACCTCTCCTTCATTGACGCCGCGCTGCACGACCGTATTGAACTTGATCGATCCGAAACCGGCAGCCTCAGCGGCGGCGATGCCGGCAAGCACGTCGGCCACGTCGCCGCGACCACCGGAAAGCTGGCGGAATATTTCCGGATCGAGCGCGTCCAGGCTGATCGTAAGCCGGTGCAGTCCGGCGTCGCGCAGGGCCTTCGCCTTTGCCGCCAGCAGCGATGCATTGGTGGTGAGCGCCAGGTCCTCGACGCCGGGAATCGCGGCAAGACGCGACACGAGCGCAGGCAGGTCCTTGCGCAGCAGCGGCTCTCCGCCGGTCAGGCGAACCTTGCGCACGCCCAGGCGCACGAAGCTGCGCACCACGGATTCGATTTGCGCGAAGTCCAGCCGGCGTGCGCGGTCGAGCGCGCTTTCGGGCGGCGTGCTGTCCTCGGGCATGCAATAAGGGCAGCGATAATTGCAGGTCTCGATCACCGATACCCGCAAGTCGCGCAGGCCGCGCCCGAGTTTGTCGCGCGGAGCCGCCAACCCTTGCGCCATAGCCGGATGGGTCGCAGGGTTCATGCCGGCATCGCCGGATCGCTGGGCGAAGCCAGTCCGATGACGTCCGTGGGCGAGGCCACGCGATGCGACCGCGCGCGCAGCGATTCGCCCTCGGCCGCGCTGCCGTAGTGGTACAGCACGCAGCGCGAAAGCAGCTCGGGCGGGTACTCGCGCTCCAGGTCGTCCACGCCGCTGTGCGATGGATTGCCGACCAGCGCGCAGTCGTGGGCAATCAGTTCGCCGGCATCGGCATGGGCCGCCAGCATTTCCGGAATCGGCCGGGTGTCTCCCGTCCACACCACCGATCCGCGCAGGCGCAAGCCGAAGGCCGTATCGGGCAGGTGGTGGCGCACGGGAAACACGTCGAACCAATGGCCCGCATGCCAGAACCCGCGCGATACCGGAACCAGCTGGAAAGCATCCCACCAGTTGGCGCCGCCTTCGGCAATCACGCCGGGGTAGTCGGCAAGTCGCGACTGCAGGTGCGGGACCACGGCGGCCGGTACGTAAAGCTTCAACTTGCCGCAGCGCTGCTGATCGAAATAGGTCCGGTAGAAAAGTCGTTCGAGGCCAGCCACGTGGTCCATGTGCACGTGGGTGACGAACACCGCCTCCGGCGCGTCGCCGTAGTGGGCCAGGTACGCGGTCAGCGCTTCCTGCCCGCAGTCGATCATCAGCAGCGGCCGAGCATCGCGCTCGATGACGGCGGACGCCGAACCGAGTTCGACCGCCGCCGAACTACCCACGCCCAGGAATCGAAGCGACCAGTTCATCCGGCAAGCGCCTTGTCGTGGGCGGCGCGCAATCGCGCCATGCCCGATTCCAGTTCGGCCACGGACAGCGCCGGGCATTCCTTGCGCAGGGATCGCGCGAGGCGTTCGATGACGCGGTCGCGCCAAGGCCCGGGACGCGATTCCAGCACGCCCTTGTCCCAGTCGATCAGCCAGGCTTTTCCGTCGACGTCGAGCAACACGTTGTTGGCATTGAGGTCGGCATGCCGCGCCAGTTGGCGATGGCAACGACCGATGGCATCGCCCACGCCTGTCCACGGCGCCGAGTCGGGCGACGCGGCCACCAGGCTGGCAAAAGAAACGGCGGGTTCGATGCGCATCACGATGATCGCCGCGCGGTAGTGCAAACCCGCACGCCGATAAAAGGCCGCCACGGGCGCGGGCACGGGCAGGCCGAGACGCTGCAACTGCTGCATCAGCGCGTATTCGCGCAAGCTGCGCACGCGTTGCTCGCCGCGCCAAAGATAGGCGTCCTTGCTGGCCCGGGCCATCCACCCGCCGCGCCGGTAGTGTCGCAACACCCCGTCGCCGAATTCGCCCTGCACGAACCACGCCGCGCCACGACCGCCCTGGCCCCGCACCGGTTGGGCCCGTGCGCCATAGGTCGCCGGATCGAAGGTCGCCGGCGTGGCTTGCCCCAGGCGCGCCGGGTCGAACACAATCGTGCCCTGCCCGCCCGCATCGCGGAAAGACTGTCGGCTGCCGCTGGCGGTAAGCGCGTCCATCACGGTGAATTCTAGCAAGTGAGCCCTCCTGCCGCGCCGCGATCGATCTGCCTGCTCCGCCTGTCGGCCCTGGGCGACGCCACGCACGTCGTGCCCTTGATCCGGACGCTGCGTCGCACCTGGCCGGACGTACCGGTCACCTGGATCCTCGGCAAGGGCGAAGCCAAGCTGATGGAAGGCCTGGACGATGCGGAACTGATCGTATTCGACAAGGGGGCCGGGGCCCGCGGTGTCCTGGCGCTGCGCAAGGCGCTGGCTGGACGCCGCTTCGACGTGCTGCTGCAGATGCAACTGGCGCTGCGCGCCAACTTGCTGTCGGCCTTCGTGCGGGCAGATCGACGCATCGGCTACGACGTCGCGCGCAGCAAGGAAGGCCATTCGCTGTTCATCAACGAACGCATCAGCCCCGGCGGCCACCATGTACTGGACGCTTTCGGAAAATTCTGCGAACCCCTGGGCCTGCGGCAGGACCGGGTCGAATGGAATTTGCCGGTCCCCGATTCAGCGCGCGCGTGGGCCGCGGAACAGCTGCCCGGCGACCAGCCGACCTTGATCGTCTCGCCATGCTCGAGCCACGCGCTGCGCAACTGGCGCCCCGACCGCTACGCCGCCGTCGCCGACCACGCTGCCGAACGCGGCTGGCGGATCGCCATCTGCGGCGGCCGCAGCGAACTGGAACGACGCACCGCCGATGACATCCTGCGCGCCATGCGCCATCCCGCCATCGACCTGGTCGGCCGGGACACGCTGAAACAATTGCTGGCACTGCTCGAACGCGCGACGCTGGTGCTGAGCCCCGATTCAGGCCCCGCGCACATGGCCAATGCGATGGGCACCAAGGTGATCGGGCTGTTCGCCTGCACCGACCGCGAGCGCTGCGGCCCCTACTCCGACCTGCGCTGGTCGGTGAACCACTACGACGAGGCGTCGAAACAATTCATGGGCAAGCCCGCCAGCGAACTGCGCTGGGGCAAGCGGGTGGAGTTTCCCGGCGTGATGGACCTGATATCGGTGGAAGAAGTGACCGGCATCTTCGATGCCTTCATCGCCGATTCGGCGCGGGATCAGGCAGCAGGCGTCGAACCGGCGCGGTAATCCTGATAGGACTTTTCTTCCACGTAGGAAGAACCCAGCGCCAGGTTGATCTGTTTCTTGATGGACGCGCGCTCGTCATTCTCGAAATACACCGCGCGCGCCAGGCGGATGAACTCTGCACCGAAGTCCTGGCGCTGCTCGCAGCGGCGGATGTCGTCCTCGATGTCCCACAGGCGTTCGTTCACCGACTTCAGCTCGGCGCGAAGATTGACGATGTCGTGCCCGGCCGCCGGATGGGCGAGCCAGGTCGAGGAAAGCGCATCGAGTTCCTTGCGCACGTTGGCAAGCTTGGCCTCGTCGGACATGCGCTCGGACTTGATCTGCAGGATGGCGATCTTGTCCAGCAGTTCGCCGAAGGACACGGGTACGAGGATCTCGGACATGGCGGGCTCACAGGGTCGGGCGATCGCAAGTTTAGCCGGAAAATGAAAAAGCCCCCGAGGGGGCTTTCGCATCACATGGCGGAGAGGGTGGGATTCGAACCCACGGTGCGCTTACACGCACGCCTGATTTCGAGTCAGGTACATTCGACCACTCTGCCACCTCTCCGGTTCGGTCAGGGCCCCTGGGGGCCCGGCAGGCCGCGAAGTATAAGCTGCCGGCCCCCTGTTGGGCTAGTTTCCAACCTTTTTCCCGCCAGGCCGTAAGATGTTCCTGAAAGGCCGGGGAAACCCCGGGCTTTGGCCTGCGCCATTAATTTTGCGATGATGAAGCCTGTCCCCTTGGAGTTTCGCCACATGGCAGTCCGTTGCCCATGATTGAATTCGGAAACTCGAGCCACGTCGGCCTGCGCCGGGAGCTCAACGAGGACACCTATTACTCCGACGGCGAGCTCGGCCTGTGGCTGGTCGCCGACGGCATGGGCGGACATGAATTCGGCGAAGTGGCCAGTGCCCTCGCCCGAGATGCGGTCGTTCGCGAAGTGCGCGCCGGCCGCACCCTGAGCGAAGCGATCCGCAGCGCAGACGAAGACATCATCCGGCAGTCGCGCCGCCGCGCCGACAGCCTGCCGATGGGAACCACCATGGTTGCGCTGCGCGTGGCCGACCACCGCTTCGAGCTGGCTTGGGTGGGCGATAGTCGCGCCTATCTGTGGAACGGCCAGCTGCGCCAGCTTTCCTCCGACCACAGTTACGTCCAGGAGCTCATCGACCAGGGCGCGATCACGCCGGAACAAGCGCGCAGCCACCCGCATCGCAACGTGGTCACGCAGGCGCTGGGGGTCACCGACCCGGATTCGCTGAAGGTCGAGACCATCTCCGGCGAGCTTCGCCCCGGGTTCCAGATCCTGCTGTGCAGCGATGGACTGACCGAGGAAGTGGACGATGTCGCGATCGGATCCTTGCTGGCCCAGACCGAATTGTCGGCCCAGGAATGCGTGGACCACCTGATCTCCACCGCGCTGGACGGCGGCGGTTCCGACAACGTTACGGTTGTATTGCTGCGTCGGGTGTAGTCCCCGGGTCGTTCGCTGGCGGCCAGAGGGTACGGCCGCCTGACTTCTTGCCGATCTTTTCCATTCGCGCGCCGTGCGCGAGCTCTTCCTCGGTGCTGGCCAGCAGTATCCGCAACCGCGCCTGTTGCGAAGCGGCGGGCTGCAGGCCGATGGTGGCTGTCGGCGCTGCCGCCGCCATGCTCAGCCCCAGGTCGCACTGGCCGGCCGTAAGCGACAGATAGACCTCGGCCAGCAACTCCGCGTCCAGCAACGCCCCGTGCAGCTTGCGGTGCGCGTTGTCCACGCCCAGGCGGCGGCACAATGCGTCCAGGGAATTGCGCTGCCCGGGAAACCGTTCGCGGGCGAGCCGCAAGGTATCCAGTACGCCGGCGTGGTCCCGGATGCGGCCGAAGCCAGGTCCCAGCAATCCCAATTCGTAGTCGAGGAAGCCAACGTCGAAATCGGCGTTGTGGATGATCAGTTCGGCGCCGCGGATGAAATCGAGGAACTCGCCGGCCACGTGTTCGAAAGCCGGCTTGTCGGACAGGAATTCCAGGGTGAGGCCGGTGACCTCCTGTGCGCCGGGTTCGATTTCGCGACCGGGGTTGAGGTAGCGCTGGAAGCGCCTGCCGGTGGGACGGCGCTCGAGCAATTCGATGCAGCCGATCTCGATGACCCGGTTCCCGCGTTCCCACGACAACCCCGTCGTTTCCGTATCCAGCACCACCTGCCGCATCAGCGCATGTCCTTCTTGATCAG
>JAPLSI010000260.1 GCA_026398715.1 Gammaproteobacteria bacterium | reverse complement strand
AAAAGCCCGCCGTGCCCTCGGCCATCGCCAAGTACCACTGCACCGAAATGGCGCGTGAAGTCGCGCGTGACGCCATGGACATCCATGGCGGCAAGGGCGTGATCCTGGGCCCGAAGAACTACCTGGGTCGCGGCTGGCAGGCGGCGCCGATTTCCATCACGGTGGAAGGCGCCAACATCATGACGCGCAGCCTGATGATCTTCGGCCAGGGCGCAATCCGCTGCCATCCGTGGGTGCTGAAGGAAATGCAGGCCGCGCAGAATCCCGATCCCGTGGCGCGCCTGCGCGACTTCGACACCAACCTGTTCGGCCACATCGGCTTCGCGATCTCGAATGCGGTGCGCAGCTGGTTCTTCGGCATCACGACCGCGCGCGTGGGCAAGGCGCCCGGCGACGAATACACGCGTCGTTATTTCCGAAAGCTCAACCGGTATTCGGCCAACCTCGCGCTGCTGGCCGATACCTCGATGCTGCTGCTCGGCGGCAAGTTGAAGTTCAAGGAAAAACTGTCCGGTCGGTTGGGTGATGTACTGAGCCAGTTGTACCTGGCCAGCGAGATGCTCAAGCGTTAAGAGGACGACGGTCGCCCCGCTACCGAACAACCGCTGCTTGCCTGGGCCTTCCACGACTCCGCGCACAAGATCGAACTGGCGATGTCGGGCGTATTGCGCAACTTCCCGATCCGCCCGGCCGCGTGGTTGCTGTGGCTGCTGGTGTTCCCGCTGGGTCGTCGCGCGCAGGCGCCGTCGGACCGCCTGGGCCGCCGCGCCGCCGCCCTGCTGATGGCGCCGTCCGATGCGCGCGACCGCCTGGCCGATGGCGTGTTCCTGACGCCCTGCGAGAACAATCCGGCCGGTCGCATCAACGATGCGCTGGGCAAGGTCATCCTGGCCGAACCGGTGGAGCGCAAGTTCCTGAAGGCGCTGAAGAACAGCGACATCACCGCACTTACCTTCGCCGAGCAATTGAGCGAAGGCGTGCGCGAAGGCTGGATCACCGCCGACGAGAAAGTGCAGTTGGAAGAACTGCGCGAGCTGACCTGGGATGCCATCACGGTGGACGACTTCGACTCGGCAGACCTGGAGTCGGCGTCCCTGCACCGCCTGCAGCAGATGCATCGCGCCGCCTGAGGTCGCGACCATGGCCAGTGTGCTTGCGATGTGGCAATCCCTGAGCCGGCGCCCGATGGGCGCCTGGCTCTTCAGCCGGGCCGTGTGCTGGAAGGCACCGTACTTCGGCAGCATTTCGCCGCGCTTCGTGCTGCTGGAACCGGGCCGTTGCGAAGCCGTCATCCACGACCGCCGGCGCGTGCAAAACCACCTCGGCACGGTGCATGCGATCGCGATGTGCAACCTGGCCGAACTCACCGCCGGCGTGATGACCGACGCCAGCCTGCCGCCTGGCATGCGCTGGATTCCAAAGGGCATGTCCGTGCAGTACCTGAAGAAGGCCAAGGGCACGCTACGCGGCATTGCCACGCCCGCCATTGAAATCGTCGCCAGCAACGCGGGTTACGACTTGCCGGTCAACGTGGAAGTACTCGATACCGCCGGCGAAAAAGTCTTCGCCGCGCAGATCAACATGTGGCTAAGCCCGTCGCCGAAGCGTTAGGGCTTGGCGACACCGGGCTTGGCGACACCGGGCTTGGTCGAGGCCGCCTCGATGCGGTGCAGCTGCGCGTGGAAATACACTGCTGAATCCTCGACGCGGCCGTCGGCGAATCGTATCTGGTAAGGCTTGCCGCTCATCGACGAGCCGGTCGCGCAATAGCGTATGAAGTCTTCCGCCGTGCGCACGCGCTTGCCGGCATTCTTCCATTTCAGCCTCAGGTGGCTCGCTGCCTGCGCGGGATCGTGCTGGCTGCCATTACGGATGAAGACCAGGCCGTCGGATTTTTCCACCGTGCCGATCAGCGCCTCGATCTTGGCCGGCTCGGAAAGCGGCGTGTGGACCGCCGCGACCGCCATCGGCATCGCCAGGGCAAGCAACAAAAGCAGCACGATGCGATTCACGCCACGGCCTCGCCGCTTGCATGCCAGGCCTTCAGCACGGCCGCTTCGCGTTCGGGCGTGATGCCTGCCTTCGGCGCAGCGCGTCGCTCGGCGGGCTGCGCCTGCCACCAGGCCAGCGTGTCGCGCACGGTTTCATCCAGCGGCCGGTATGCCAGGCCGGCGGCAACGGCACGGGCCACGCTGACGCGGCCGAAACCGGCTTCATCGCCCTGCGCCGGAATCCAGCACGGCATGTCGGTCCACGGCGACACATCGTTGCGCCGCAGGAAATCCGACGGCACCCAGGTGAGCGGCGCCTTCGCCGGCGCGGCGCGTTGGCATGAAGCAAGCAGGTTTCCCATCGTCAACATTCCCGGCTGCGCATCGGCATTGAACACGCCCATGGTGCGGGTCTCGAGCAAATGCAGCATGAACGCGGCCAGGTCACGGGCATCGATGAACTGCGTGGGCGCGGTCTGCGCGTCCGGCGCCAACACTTCGCCGCCGCGCGCGACCCGTGCCGGCCAATACGTGAATCGATCCGACGCATCACCGGGACCGACGATCAGCCCCGGCCGAACGACCGTGACCCGACCCGGCATCTGCGCCTGCGCCGCCCTCTCGCTGAGCGCCTTGAGTCCGCCGTAGGTGGAATTGCTGACCGTCTCCACCGTCGGGTCGGGCAGCACGATCAGCGGTGCGTCCTCGTCCATGCCGGGCTTGTCCATGGACGCATACACCGACACCGTGGAAACGATGAGGTACTGGCCCACTGCCTTCGACAACAGGCCGGCCGACCGCGTCACGTCCGATGGCACATAGGCCGACGTGTCGAGCACCGCGTCCCACTGGCGGCCGCGCAAGGCCTTCAGGTCCCGCTTGCGGTCGCCATGCAGTTGCTCGATGTCGGGGAACAGGCCCGGATTAGTCTTGCCCCGGTTGAACAGGGTCAGCACGTGGCCGCGGCTGCGTGCCGCCTCGACGAAATGCGGCCCGAGGAAGCCGGTGCCGCCCATCACCAGGATTTTCATCGGCTCGGTGTCGGCAGCCTTCAGGCGGCCGGCCAGGCCCAGCGTGACGGCGGCGGCGACACTGGCGCCCAGGAACTCGCGGCGGTTGGCCATCGGTGGCTCCTTCAGTGAGGATCAACAGGCAGCTTGGCCTGCTCGCGCACCACGCGCCATGCGCCGAAGGTCATGGCCGCGGCGATCGCGACGCCGCCCAGGAACACGGCCTTGGTGCCGAACACCAGCAGACCCTTGTGCACCCAGGCAAACGTGAGGTCGCCGCCGCGATAGACGACCGTGTCAATGGCGGCCTTGGCCTTGTAGCGCGACTGCCGGTCGACGCGCGTGTAGATCGTTTCGCGCGCCGGCTTGCCCAACGAAAACTCGCCGGCGCGCGTAGCGATCTGCACCACCGCCACCAGTGCGGGCAACGGCGACAGCGACAGCATCGCGTAACCGGCCAGTATCGCCAGCGCCGGAATCATCAGGGCCGGGCCGACGCCGTACGTGGTGAGGATTCGCCGGGTCAGGAACACCTGGATGCCCAGCGTCAGGATGTTGATCCACAGGTCGAGGTTGGAATAGAACTGCGTGCGCAGCGCGTCTTCCGACAACAGCTTCGCGATTTCCCGTTGCTGGTTGTACAACAGGGTTCCGACGCCCACGCCGAAGAACATCAGCATCGCCAGCGCACGCAGCAGGGGATCGCGCGCGACCAGCCGTAAGCCTTCCAGGATGGGCCCGCCCATCGCATCGTCGTTCGATCGCCCGCGCAGCGCTTCCGCGCGCTTGGCATGGTCGGACAGCCTCATGATGCACAGCAGGCACAGCGCCATGAAACCGATCGACACCCACATCATGTTGGCCACGCCCACCACCA
This sequence comes from Gammaproteobacteria bacterium, assembly GCA_026398715.1. The sequence goes on along the minus strand of JAPLSI010000260.1, from coordinate 4,085 downwards.
GCACCATCGACTTGGTCAGCCACGGTCCCGCCAGGCCACCGAGCGTGCCGCCCGCGCCGATGTAGCCATAGACCTTGCGCGCTTCGATGTCGCTGAACACGTCGGCCATGAAGCTCCAGAACACCGACACCGCGAACAGGTTGAACACCGCCACCCAGATGAAGAACACCGCGCCGCGCCCCGGCACTTCGCCCAGGAACGCGAAGTAGAAGCCGACCAGGCAAGCCATGAACAGCAGGTAGACCACCGGCAGGAAGACGCGCCGGGGAAACTTGCTGACCAGCCAGCCGTAGACGGGCTGCAGCACGAGCATCGCAACAAAGGTGCCGGTGAACAGCGCCTGCAGCGTGAAGTCGCCGATGGCAATGCCCCTGGCCGAGAACCAGGAAATCAGCGCCGGCGAAAACACCGCCTCCACGTCGGCGGCCGCGCCCATCGCGTCGCGCACCGGGCGCAACACGTAGTAGCCGGTCAACAGGGCAAAAAAGTAGCCGAAAGCCCAACGCAACGCGGGGAATTCGCGATGCAGTTCACGGAAGACCTTCAGCGACCCGCGCAAGGCGGTGATCTGGTTCATACCAACCTCGCGGATTACGCCGCACAATAGCCAATGCCCGGCGGCGAAGCCATAGCCGCCCCCGAGCAAATGCTCTAGACCACCGGCCTAGCCTCGGACGCAACACCAAGAGAATCTCCTTTTGTACGACTACATCATCGTGGGAGCCGGCTCCGCCGGATGCGTCCTGGCCAATCGCCTCAGCGCCGATCCGGAAGTCCGCGTGCTGTTGCTCGAGGCCGGGCCAAGCGATTGGCATCCCTTCGTGCACATGCCCGCGGGCCTGGCGAAGCTGATCGGCCAGAAGGGCGTGAACTGGGACTACAACACCGCGCCCGAAGCCAACCTGGGTGGACGACGCCTGTGGTGGCCGCGCGGCAAAGTGCTGGGCGGGTCGAGTTCCATCAACGCGATGTGCTACATCCGCGGCAATCGCGCCGACTACGATGAGTGGGACGACCTGGGCGCCACCGGCTGGTACTGGGACAACGTGCTGCCCTACTTCAAGCGCTCCGAAGGCAACGTGCGTGGCGCAAGCGCCCTGCATGGCGGCGACGGCCCGCTGGGCGTCTCCGATCCGGTCTACCAGAATCCGCTGTCGCCGGTTTTCATCGAAGCCGGGCACCAGGCCGGATTGCCGCTTACCCAGGACTTCAACGGTGAATTCCAGGAAGGCGTGGGCTGGTACCAGACCACCACGCGCAAGGGCTCGCGCAGTTCAGCGGCCGAGGCGTATCTCAAGCCGGTGCGCTCGCGCAAGAACCTGAAGGTACTGACCGGCGCGCTTGCATCGCGCGTGTTGTTCGAAGGCGATCGCGCCAGCGGCGTGGCTTATTCGATCGGCGGAAAGGCCTTCGCCGAAGGCGCCAGCCGCGAAGTGCTGATTTGCGGCGGCGCGCTGAATTCACCCCAGTTGCTGATGTTGTCCGGTATCGGTCCTGCTGCGCACCTGCGCGAGCACGGCATCGAGGTGCGCGTGGACCTGCCCGGCGTCGGCGGCAACCTGCAGGACCACCTCGACATCTGCACCATGCAGCGCTGCACGCAGCCCATCACCTACGACAAGACCAACGACGCGCTGATCGCGCTCGAGTACTACCTGCTGAAGAAGGGCCCGGGCACCAGCAACATCGCCGAGACCGGCGCCTTCCTGCGCTCGCGCTTCGCCGAGGATTCGCGTCCCGACATCCAGTTCCATTTCGTGCCGGCGCAACTTGATGACCATGGCAGGAACCAGATGCCCGGTTTCGGCTACACGGTGCACGCCTGCTTCCTGCGCCCGCACAGCCGTGGCCGGCTGCACCTGGCCAGCAGCAATCCCGCCGACAAGGTGGTGATCGATGCCGGCTACCTGAACGATGCCGAAGGCCACGACAGCAAGATGATGGTCGAATGCGTGAAGTTGTCGCGGCAGATCTTTTCGCAGCCGGCCTTCGCGCCGTTCCGCGGCGAAGAGATCTTCCCCGGTGAATCGGTGCAGGACGATGCGGCATTGATGGAATTCATCCGGCGCAAGGCCGAGTCCATCTACCACCCGATCGGCACCTGCAAGATGGGCGCGCCCGACGATGCCGATGCGGTGCTCGATCCGCAACTTCGCGTGCGCGGCGTACACGGCCTGCGCGTGGTGGATGCGTCGGTGATGCCGAAGTTGATCGGCGGCAATACCAACGCGCCGACCATGATGATCGCCGAACGCGCCGCCGACCTGATTCTGGGACGGCCGCAGGCCTGACCCCATTCAGGGCAGCGCGAGGTCTTCCGCTGTCAGCGGGCCAAGGCCGGAGGCGCTGAAGGTGCGCTTGCGCGGGCTGATTTCCATGCTTTCCGGTAGCGGCTGGCCTTCCGCCACATGCGCCCACATGCGGTCCATTGCGCGATAGCCGTAAGGAAGCATTGGCACATAGCTCGCGCCCAGTACCGGCAAGCCGAGGAAGGCGTCGAAATGTTGCGCGTTGCCGACCTTCCAGTAGCGCACCTTGTCGCGGCCCTCGGCCTTGGCCCACGCGGCGTACGCGCCGCCGCTGAAGGCCTCGACCACCAGCCCGTCGTCGGCGCCGTGCAGCACGATCACCGGCAGGTCTGCGCGCGGCAGGCCGGCTACGGTTTCGGAAACGCCAGCCTGCACGCGAAGTGCTGCCGCGTCAGTGCCTTCCCACAATGCGCGCAGGCATTGCAGTCCGGCGAATGCAGGATCGGCGCCACCGGCCTTCGCATCGACGATGCCGACGCCCGCACCCGGCGGGATGCCGGACGAATCACTCCACCACGCCGCCTGCTCGGCCGCGGTCGACGCGTGCGCCATGCCCTTGGCATCGATGGCCTGGAACCGGAAGCCGCAGGGCATCGTATCGGCGGGCGTACGCGAGTAGGCCGATGCATAGGTCACCGCCACGGCACGCCACAAATCGAAGCTAGTGCTGAGGGAACCGGCAGAGATGGCGGCATCGGTCCAGCCGCGGCCGTTGAGGAAGGCACGCGCCTGTTCGGCCTGCCCATCGGGCGTGTCGGCCGACAGCAACCCGGCGCTTCGCAGGGACGCGCAGCGCGCGGCGCCGGTTGCAGACTTGACGCCGCCTGCGCGTGCAAACGCCGTCATGTCGAAGGCAGCGGCATTCAGCGCGCAGGGCTCGTACAAGGCCGCTTCCGTCGTGTAGTCGTATAGCGCGCGACCACCCTGTGCCGGCTGGATGTTGGGCGAGATGGCGACCACGCCGTCGAGCCAGCCGCCGGGATATTCCGCCGCGCGCAGCACCACGCCGCCGCCATTGGAAACGCCCAGCGCGATCACCCGCGTGTTGTCGCGCGTGAAGGGCTTGGCGTCGGGATAACTTTCACCCAGGACGCGGATTGCGAAGTCGGCTGCCTGGCGAAGGTGGCGACCCCAGTCGGCTTCGGGATTGTCGCGGGAGTTTGCGTGTTTGACCGCGATCACCGGCACGGCCTGGCCGGCGATGACCGGTGCAGAGAATTCCAGTGACTCGTTCGCGGCGCCGCGCGTGCCATCCAGACGCGCTCCGGATCCGGTCTGCGTGTCCACGAAGCCGGTGCCCGTGCCCTTGTCGGTATAGGCGACCGCGCAACCATGCGACAGACCCCAGCTTCCGGCGAGCGCGATGGCGCCATACACACCGCGCGAACCCGACGACGCCGTCACCACGATGCAGCGTTTTTCCAGGTCGAAAGAATCGGGCAACTGCAGCATCAGCCTATGCGGCTGCTTCGCACCAGCCAGCTTGGCGAAGGCATGGAATTCGCGACCCGGCACCGGCGCGAGCGATCCGTACCACTCACCGTAACCGCCGCCCGGCGCGAGGTCGGCAATGCCGCGCCAGTTGCTCCAGATGGCGCGACGGCGAAGCTCGGCGGCCGTGGGCGCCGACGCATCGGCAAAGGCCGGCGGCACGGGGCTCGTCAGTCCGGCAGCGCCCAGCCCGGCGGTCAACAAATCATCGTCGCCGGCATGCACGGTCGAAACGATGGACGACGCCAGGAATTCCGGCTTTACCGGTTGCTTCGGATGGCTGGC
>JAPLSI010000268.1 GCA_026398715.1 Gammaproteobacteria bacterium | reverse complement strand
GTGGGCAGGCTTGGAGAAGACCCAGGCCCAAGGAGAGAACCCCGCAGATGTCAAAGCCGCCGAAAAGATGGCAAAGCTATTTGACCTCCTGCGCGACAACAACCCGGCTAACACCAAGGAAGAAATCCATTGGCAAAACGTTTTTCTGTCCAGGATCTTGTTCTGCTACTTTTCCGAAAAGACCGATGGTTGCACCAACACCAATACCAACAGCGCTGATTTTTCGGTGCTGGCGCCTGCGCCGCGCAACCGCGGCACGACCTTCAATCCCTGCAACGGGGGCGGCCTGCCCACCGATCCGACGGCAAGCGCATCGGTCACGCCTTCCAGCGTGCAGGCCGGTGAATCGGTATTGCTGCGCGTGACCGTCACGCCGGGCCAGAACCCGGTGTCCACCGGCATCGTGGTCATCGCCAACCTCAGCCCGATCGGCGGCTCCGCGGCGCAAGCGCTGTTCAACGACGGCAGCAACGGCGATCTGGTCGCCGGCGACAATATCTACAGCTATTCGGCCACGGTGGACCCGTCCACTGCGCCGGGCCCGAAGGTTATCGGCATCGGCGTCGGCGACGATCAACTTCGCAGCGCATCGCTCTCCGCATCGATGTCGGTCGTGCCCTTCCTTGCCATCAACCAGTTGCAGGGCAACGGCCTGCTGTCGCCCTACAACGGCCAGAGCGTGATCGTCGAAGGCATCGTCACCGCACGCAAGAGCAACGGCTTCTTCCTGCAGACCGCTGATGGCGAAGAAGATGCGTCGTCGGCAACGTCCGAAGGCGTGCTGGTCTTCACCAGCAGCGCGCCGTCGGTCACCGCCAGCGTCGGCAATCGCATTCGCGTGCTGGGCCTGGTTGCCGAATTCAAGTCGAGCAGCAATCCGCACCAGCTCACCGTCACCGAGCTCACCAGCCCGAGCCTGACTTTGGTCAGCACCGGCAATGCGCTGCCCGCAGCGCAAGAGATCACGTCGGCGCTGGCCAATCCGTCCAGCCCAATCGATGCGATGGAGCGCCTTGAAGGTATGCGCGTCAGCGTGGCCAGCTTGAATGTGGTCGCCCCGGTCGGCGCGTTCATCACGGAGTCGACTGCGGTTTCCCCGTCAAGTGGCGTGTTCTTCGGCGTACTGCCGGGCGTCGCCCGTCCGTTCCGCGAACCCGGCGTCGGCGCACTCGATACGACCGTATTCCCGGGCGGCATCAATCCGCCGGTGTTCGACACCAACCCCGAGCGCATTCGCATCCAGAGCACCGGCCAGGCCGGCGCTGCGGTCCTCGGCGCGGACGTGGGCGACGTGATCAATGGCCTGGTCGGCGTGCTCGACTACAACAACGCCAACTACAGCCTGCTGCCCGACCCGTCGGCGTCCGTCTCGGTGGTCGCGGGCGCGACGCCCACGGCCGTGTCGGTGAAGAAGACCAGCGAGATCACCATCGGTGGTTTCAACCTGCAGCGCTTCTTCGATGAGACGAATGCGCCCAGCATCAGCGACCCGGTGCTGACGCCGACCGCCCTGGCCAACCGCCTGAAGAAAACCGCAAACGCGATCTGCGGCTACGTGCGCGCGCCCGATATCCTGGGCGTGATCGAAGTCGAGAACCTCGACATCCTGCAGCGCCTCGCGGCCGGCATCAACGCGGGCAATACGCAGGACGCAGGCAGCTGCGCCAGCAATCCGCAGTACGCAGCCTACCTGGAGGAAGGCAACGACGTGGGCGGCATCGACGTCGGCTTCCTGATCACCGGGGTGGAAGTCGCGCCGGGCGTGCCGCGCGTGCAGGTCCTGGAAATCACCCAGGAAGGCAAGGACGCCACGCTTCCCAATCCGAACGGCACCACCAGCCTGCTCAACGACCGCCCGTCGCTGACGCTGCGTGCGCGCATCAACCAGGCCAATGGCGCGTTTTACGAGGTGACGGTCATCAACAGCCACCTGCGCTCCTTGTCCGGCGTCAACTCCACCGACCCGGGCAGCGACGGCTGGGCCAGCGATGGCGCCCGCATCCGCGCCAAGCGCGCGGCACAGGCCAAATACCTGGCGGACCTCGTGCATGCACGCCAGTTGGCCAATCCGGGCGAGCGCATCGTGCTGCTCGGCGACTTCAACGCGTTTGAGTTCAACGACGGCTACACCGATTCGATGGGCATCATCACCGGCCGCGAAGCCGGCGCCACCGAAGTGCTGAACTACGTGGACAGCCCCATCACCACCCCGCTGACCAACATGGCGGAACTGTCGCCGGAAGCCGATCGTTATTCCTTCAGCTTCGACGGCAACGCGCAGTCGCTCGACCACATGGTCGTCAACCAGGCGCTGCTCGACTCGACCACCGGCGTACGCGCCGAACACGCTCGCATCAATGCCGACTTCGGCGAGGACAACTACGGCGACTTCACCGTGCCGGTGCGCGTGTCCGACCATGACCCGGTGGTGTTGTTCCTGGACCAGGCTGCCTTCGCCACGGCCGACCTCGCCGCGACCGTGGTGGCGACGAATCCGTCCGTGGTGATCGGCCAGAACGTCGGCTTCGGCGTGGGCGTGGCCAATGGCGGCCCGGATGCCGCGGCGCCGGTGTCGCTGGAACTGCGCCTCGACCTGCCCAACGCGGGCATGATCGTGCAGCCCGCGAGCGGCTGGACCTGCAACGCACCGGTGCTGGATGCCACTGGAACCGATGTGCACTGCAGCATTTCGAGCCTGGCCTCGGGCGCCTCGGGCAGCTTCGTGATCGTGGTGCCGACCACCCGTGACCTGGGCGGCCGCGCGCTGACCCTGAGCGCGCAGGTCAGCTCGCCGATGACCGACCTGGCCCCGGCCAACAACAGCAGCAGCGACGTTACGCAGGTAACTGCGTCGGCCGACCTGGTGGCCCGGGTGTTCGCGCCGAAGGGCCCGCTGAGCAGCAAGAAGCAGGCTGTCTTCGGCGTGGGCATCGCCAACGCCGGCCCGCACGATGCGCGCAACGCCGTGCTGGTGATCGCGGTCAACGCCCCGAAATCGGTGGTGGCCGGTTTCACCGACGCCACGGGCAACGGCCTGGCCTGCAGCAATGCGATCGACACGCCGACGCTGAGCACCTGGAACTGCCCCGCGGGCGAATGGTATGCGGCGGGCCGGTTCGACGGCCTGGCCGTCACCGTCAACCCTTACTACGTGCAAGCCAGCAAGGTGCTGAGCCTGGGCGCCAGCTTCAATGCCACCACCACCGATCCGGCACTGGGCAACAACAGCTCGGCGGCGGCGGTGAAAGTGGTTGGGGCGACAGCCACGCTACAATAGCGGCCTTGGCTGAACCGCAGAAAGCGCGGCTTCGGCCGCGCTTTTTTCGTTTTGGGGCCGGGCTGCCTTGCGCAGGGCCGGCTTGTTGCCAAGATGGCCTGCCTGGGAGGGCTCATGCCAACCGTTGCTACTTTCGACATCGAATACATCCAGTACCTGGGCCCGGACGGGACCCTGGTACGCGACGACCTGCCTGAGTTCGCCAACGACCGCCAAGTGCTGGTCGAGTTGTTCAAGCAGATGCTGCTGGTGCGCAGCTTCGACACCAAGGCCGTGGCCCTGCAGCGGACCGGCAAGCTGGGCACCTATGCGTCCTGCCTCGGCCATGAGGCGACCCACATCGGCATCGGCAGCTCGATGCAGTACGACGACGTGCTGGCGCCGAGCTATCGCGAGTACGGCGCGCAGTTCATGCGCGGCGTGAAACCCCGGGACGTATTGATGTACTGGGGCGGCGACGAGCGCGGCAACGACTTCTCCGGCCCACCACACGATTATTCCTGGTGCGTGCCGATCGGCACGCAGAACCTGCATGCCGCAGGCGCGGCGCTGGCCTTCAAGCTGCGTGGCGAACCGCGCGTGGCGGTGGCCTGCGTCGGCGACGGCGGTTCATCCAAGACCGACACCTACGCCGCCATCAACTCGGCCGGCGCGTTCACCCTGCCCTTCATCCAGTGCATCATCAACAACGGCTGGGCGATCTCGGTGCCGCGCAAGGCGCAGACCGGCGCCAAGACCCTGGCCCAGAAGGGTATCGCCGGCGGCCTGGAATGCGTGCAGGTGGACGGCAACGACATCATCGCCGTGCGCGCCGCCATGGACTTCGCTTTGAAGCGCGCCCGCAACGGCCACGGCGGCAGCTGCATCGAATTCGTCACCTATCGCCTGTCCGACCACACCACCGCCGACGACGCCCGTCGTTACCGCGAGGACGCGGAAGTAAAGGCCGGCTGGGAACGCGAACCCTTCCTGCGCCTGCGCAAGTTCCTCACCAACGAGGGCGTGTGGAACGAACAGATGGAAAGCGACTGGAAGGAAGAGTGCAACCGCCTGTCCGACATCGAGGTCAACGCCTATCTCGAGACCAAGGCACAGCCGGTCGAGGCGATGTTCGATTTCCTGTACGGCGAGATGCCGCATGACGTCGCCGCGCAACGCGCCGAAGCGCTGAAGTGGGAGAAGCGCTGATGGCCGCCATCACCTTGATCGAAGCGATCACCCAGGCCCTGGCCTGGGAACTCAAGCACGATGAAACCGTGGTCGTACTGGGCGAAGACGTGGGCGTGAACGGCGGCGTGTTCCGCGCCACCGCCGGGCTGCAGCAGACCTTCGGTTCCGAGCGCGTCATCGATACACCGCTGGACGAGACGACGATTGCTGGCCTGACAGTTGGCCTGGCGACACAAGGCATGCGCCCCGTGGCCGAGGCGCAGTTCGACGGCTTCATGTATCCGATGGTGGACCACATCATCTGCCACGCCGCGCGCTTCCGTTACCGTACCCGCGGCCGCATGACCTGCCCGATGGTGCTGCGCGTGCCCTGGGGCGGCGGCATCCGCGCACCGGAACATCATTCCGAGGCCAACGAAGCCATCTTCACCAACGTACCCGGCCTTCGCGTGGTGATGCCGTCTTCGCCGCAACGTGCCTACGGCCTGTTGCTGGCCGCCATCCGCGACCCCGATCCGGTGATCTTCTTCGAACCCAAGCGCATCTATCGCCAGTACAAGGAAGAAGTGCCCGACGACGGCGAGGCCTTGCCGCTGGACGTGTGTTTCGTATTGCGCGACGGCGCCGATGTCACGCTGGTGACCTGGGGCGCGCAGGTGAAGGAAACGCTCGAGGCCGCCGAGGCGCTGGAGAAAGAAGGCATCAGCGCCGAAGTGATCGACGTCGCCACGCTGAAGCCGCTGGACTTCGACACCATCCACGAATCGGTGAAGAAGACCGGCCGATGCGTGATCGTGCACGAGGCGCCGCGCACTGCGGGCTTCGGCGCCGAGATCGCCGCGCAGCTGGCAGAGAAGGCGATGTTCGACCTGGTGGCGCCGGTCGAGCGCGTCACCGGCTACGACACGCACATCCCCTTGTTCCGCCTGGAAATGAAATACCTGCCCAGCGTGGAAAAGATCATCGCTGCCACCAAGCGCACCCTGGCTTCCAGCTGAGGCGGCACGGAGAACCATCATGACCAACAAGACATTTTTCCTGCCAGACCTCGGTGAAGGTCTGCCCGACGCCGAGATCGTCGAGTGGATGGTGAAGGTCGGCGACACGATCAAGCTCGACGAGCCTTTGGTTTCGATGGAAACCGCAAAGGCGGTCGTCGAATTGCCCTCGCCCTATTCGGGCAAGGTGCTGCGCGTTGCCGGCGGCGCCGGGGACGTGATCACCACGGGCGCATGGCTGGTGGAAATGGAACTCGACATGAGCCTGCCGCAGCGTGCCGAAGCCCAGGACACCGGGCACGCGCACGGTGCCGGCCATGCGCCGCCGCCAGTGGCTGCGCCTGAAGCGCCGACCGGCGCGGAAGCGGTGGCGAGCAAACCCGAACCTGCCGAAACGAAATCCGCCGATGCGGGCACCGTGGTCGGCGCCATGCAGTCCAGCGATGCGGTGCGCAGCGAAACGGCGATCGCCATCGGTGGCGTGAAGGCCATGCCCGCCGTGCGCGCGCTGGCCAAGAAACTCGGCGTGGACCTCAACCGCGTTGTACCGACCGGCAGCGACGGCGTGGTGACGCTGGGCGACGTGAAGCAGGCGGCGGAATCGGGCAGCGCGCGTGCCGGCACCGCCAGCGCGCCAGCCCCGGCCCGCGCTGCAGCGCCCGCCTACAGCGCGCCAGCCCCAGCAGCCCGGGCCACCGTGCCCGCGACTCGCCCGGCCGCCGCGCCCTCGCCGATGCGCAACGAGTCGATGCCGCGCGCCACGGCCGCGATGGACAGCGACGAACCCATTCGTGGCGTGCGCCGCAACATGGTGCGCGTGATGAGCCAGGCCCATGCCGAAGTCGTGCCGACCACGCTGATGGACGATGCCGACCTGCATGCGTGGTCGCATGGCGAAGACATCATGGCCCGGCTTATCCGCGCATTGGTGCACGCCGCAGCGGCCGAGCCGGCGCTCAACGCCTGGTTGAATGCGAAGGAAGGCACGTTGCGCCGCCATTCACGCGTGGACGTGGGCATCGCGGTCGATTCGCCCGAAGGCTTGTTCGTGCCGGCATTGCGCAACTGCGACCAACTCGACCCGATGCAGGTGCGCAGCGAACTCAACCGCCTGCGCGACGGCGTGAAGAACCGCAGCCTGCCGCCGGAAGACCTGACCGGTTACACGGTGATGCTGTCGAACTTTGGTGTGTTCGCCGGGAAATACGCCACGCCGATCGTGGTGCCGCCTTGCGTATGCATCGTCGGCGCCGGTCGCCTGCACCATGCCATCGTGCCGGTGCTGGGCGGCATGGAAACGCATCGCATGATGCCGCTGTCGCTGACCTTCGACCATCGCGCCGCCACCGGTGGCGAGGCCGCGCGCTTCCTGCGCGTGATGATCGACGACCTGCAGCGCCCGCACTGACGGAAAGTCCACCACGGAACATCCCATGGCCCGCCGACTCGCCGGTTTCATGATCGATTGCCAGGATTCGAAACTGGCTATGGCTCGAGAATTCTGGAGCGGTGCACTCGGGCTGCCGGTGGTGGATGCGAACGAAGGCGGTGAAGGCCGCTACGCATTGCTCGGCACCGCCGCCGGGCAATGGCATGTCGAAGTGCAGGTGGTGGACCACCCGTCGCGCCTGCACCTGGACATCGAGGCCGACGATATCGAGGTCGAGGCCGATCGCCTGGAAGCACTTGGCGCGAAAAAGATCTCCAATCCGCGCGGACGGTGGTGGGTGATGCAGGCCCCGACCGGCCATCGCTTCTGCGTGGTGCGCTGGCGCGGCGATCGCGACGCGGTTACGCCGCCTGTAAAGCAGCGTGGCGCGAAACACCGCAGCGGACTGGTTGCACTGGTGCTCGACTGCCAGGTGGAATCACTGGACACCGCGATCGATTTCTGGAGCCAGGCCCTGCACCGCGGCGTGGCCAGCCGCGATCAGGATGGCGACGGAAGATACGGCGAGATCGAAACCGGCGACGACGAACCTTACCTGTTGCTGCAACGCGTCGATCACGAGCCGCGCGCGCACCTGGATATCCAGGCCGACGATCTGGACGCGGAAGTCGCGCGTCTGGAAGCGCTGGGTGCGACCCGCGTGAAGTTCATCAAGCGCTGGTGGGTGATGCAGGCGCCGACCGGCCATCGCTTCTGCGTGGTGCGGCATCAGGACGAAAAGCCCGGCCTGCCGCAGAACGATTGGGCCTGAACTTCTAGGGCGCTGCTTCGGCCAATCCGGCCAACGCCGCGACAAGTTCTTCCTCGGCAACACCTGCCGCGATCTCGCCCAACAACTCGTCGCCCAGGTGCAGGCCAACGGCCTCGACGTGCCGTAGCCCCTGCCCTGCGCTGGCGCGCAAGCGCGCAATCAACTGGCCGACATCGCGCGCGGAGGCGTGGCCGATGCTTTGCAGCAGCAGCCGACCGTCGGCATCCATCAGCTTGAAGAAGAAACGTCCGTCGGCCTCGCGGTATTGCTTGAAGTTGGCCTGCTTGCGCGCGACCGGCGCGGCTGCCTTCTTCGGTGCCATGCCATCGCGCAAATCGCGCAGACCCACCGCATGGCGCAGCTCGGCGATGAAGGGCGTGGCGATGCGACGGGCCTTGATGGCGCCTTCGCGCAGCACGGCCTCGATCTCGATCGGGCGCGACATCAGGTCTTCGTAGCGCTCGCGCATCGGCGCCACGGCGCCGTCTATCAATTCGAACAAGGCCTGCTTGGCGTCGCCCCAGCCAATGCCATCGGCATAGGACTGGCGCATCGCCGCGGCCTGGTCGTCGCTGGCGAAGGCCTGGTACAACTGGAACAGCGCCGAGCCCTCGCTGCGCTTGCGCGCGCCCGGCGGCAGCGAGTCGGTAACGATGCCGAAGATCAGCTTGCGCAACTGGTCGCTGGGCGCGAACAGGGGAATGGTGTTGTCGTAGCTCTTGCTCATCTTGCGGCCATCCAGGCCCGGCAAGGTGGCGACCGATTCGTCGATCACCGCCGACGGCATGACGAAATGTTCGCCATACAGATGGTAGAAGCGCGCCGCGAAATCGCGCGCCATCTCGATGTGCTGCACCTGGTCGCGACCGACCGGCACCTGGTGCGCGCCGAACATCAGGATGTCGGCAGCCATCAACACCGGGTACATGAAAAGGCCGGCATTCACGCCGGCATCGGGGTCCTCGCCTTCGGCCACGTTGCGGTCCACCGCGGCCTTGTAGGCATGCGCGCGATTGAGGATGCCCTTGCCGGCCACGCAGGTCAGCAACCAGGTCAGCTCGGGAATTTCGGGGATGTCGGACTGGCGGTAGAACCAGACCTTGTTCGGATCAAGGCCGGCGGCCAGCCAGCTGGCGGCGATTTCCAGCGTGGACCGCTGCACGCGCAACGGGTCCTGCACTTTCACCAGTGCATGGTAGTCGGCCAGGAAATAGAAACTTTCCACGCCGGGGCGATGGCTGGCGGCGATGGCCGGTCGGATCGCGCCGGCATAGTTGCCCAGGTGCGGAGTGCCCGAGGTGGTGATGCCGGTGAGTACGCGCTGTGTGTCCATGTTCGACCCGAGACTGACCGGCCTAGTTTAGCGGTTAACCCCATTTGGCTGGGTGATGCGTTTTTCCCACTACCCAACACGGAGACTCGCCATGAAACGCCGCCTGCCCGCCCTGTCCGGACTGCCACAGTCCGTGGCCCTGATCCTGGCCCTGTGCTTGCCCTTGAGCGCCTGCGCGCGCGATGAGGCCTTGCTGGACGTGTCCATCGTCGACGTGGACCAGGGCGAACGACTCAGCCCGATCGGCCACCGCGGCCGCGACTACATCGCCGGCCAGCCGGGCCATCGTTTCGCGGTGACCATGCAGAACCTGTCCGGCGAACGGGTGCTCGCGGTGCTGTCGGTGGATGGCGTCAACGCGATCAGCGGGCAGACCGCCGCTGCGTCGCAGGCGGGCTATGTGCTTGAACCCTGGCAGCGCGTGGAAATTCGCGGCTGGCGCAAGAGTTACGCCGACATCGCGGAGTTCTATTTCACCGACCTGCCCGACAGTTATGCGGCGCGCACCGGGCGTCCCGACAATGTCGGCGTGATCGGCGTGGCCGCCTTCCGCGAGCGGCGCCGGCCGGCGATGCCGTACCCGCCGTCAGCGCCAATGATCGGTGAAGCCGGCAAGGCGATGGCGGAGCGTTCCTCGGCGGATGCCGCGGGCGGCCGCGACGAGTCCCGCGCGCGCCGCCAGGACAGCGCCAGCGCGCCATCGGCGATGGCCCAGCAGATCGGCACGGGCCATGGCCAGCGTCGTTACGACCCCGTCGCGCAGACACAATTCGAACGCGACAGTGCGCGACCCAACCAGCGGGTCGCCTTGTTCTACGATTCGTTCGAAGCGCTGGCGGCGCGCGGCATCATCCGCACGCCCGGCTACGGCCAGCAGCCGGAGCCGTTCCCGCTCGGGTTCGTGCCCGATCCGTACTGAGTAATCCGTGCCGCTTGCGACGGCTCAGCGGTTGCCCGCGTCCTCGATCGCCCCGCCGGCGGACTTGATGTCCTTGCCCACGCCTTCCACCGTGTGGCAAGCCGACAGGGACAACAGGACAAGCGCTGAGATCAGGGCGAGACGAATGCGGCTCATGGCGGGCTCCAGGTGGAAGTGCCCGTAGTCTAGCCACGGAAACTGAACGGCCGCAAGTTCAGTTTCGGACACCCACAAACGAACAGGCCGGGCAAGAGCCCGGCCTGTTGGTGGAATTCGACAAGCCGCGTCGGGGATTACTCGCCCTTTGCGGTCTCTTCAACTTCCTCGCCCACTTCCTTCACGTCCTTGCCGACGCCTTCCACAGTGTGGCAAGCGGTGACGAAGGCGGCGCTGAAGCTGAGCAAGAGCAAACTGAATACGAAACGCTTCATGTTGACCTCCAAATGGTTGGGTACGGCTGGGTGAGTGTTGGTGCACGCCAACTGTACGTGCATTTGCATGAATGCGGCATGGCCCGACGGGTGGCCGGCCGGGTCTCGTTCAGGTTTCGACTCAGTCGCGCATCAGGGTGGACTTGCCGAACAGACTTTCCACCAGGTCCACGGCCAGGATGGCGGTCTTGTTGTGCTCGTCGAAGGCGGGGTTGAGTTCGACGATGTCCACCGACCCCAGGCTGCCTGCGTCGGCGATCATTTCCATCACCAACTGCGCCTCGCGATAGTTCGGGCCGCCCGGCACGGTGGTGCCAACGCCCGGCGCGATGGCCGGATCGAGGAAATCCACATCGAAACTCACGTGCACGTGGGTGTCGCCATCGATGCCCTCGAGCGCTTCTTCCATGGCGCGCTTCATGCCGATCTCGTCGATGTAGCGCATGTCGTAGATGTCGAGCCCGTGCTCCTTGACCAGGCGCTTCTCGCCCGCGTCCACCGACCGGATGCCGATCTGCCGGATATCGGCCGCCGCCATGGCCGGCGCCGGTCCGCCCAGTTCGGTCAGCGCCTTCGGGCCCACGCCGCACAGGCAGGCAACGGGCATGCCATGCACGTTGCCCGACGGCGTGACTTCATGCGTGTTGAAGTCGGCGTGCGCGTCCAGCCAGAGCACGCGCAGCTTTTTGCCGCGCTCGCGGCAATGGCGCGCGACCGCAGTGATGGATCCCACGCCCAGGCAATGGTCGCCGCCGAGCAGGATCGGCAATTCGCCGGCCTGCAGGCTGGCGTAAACCGCGTCCATTACGGAAAGATTCCAGGCCACCACTTCATTGATGTGCCGGTAGCCGTCCACGGGCGGAAGCCATGGGTTCATCGGGCCGACCAGGTTGCCCTTGTCGTGCACCTTCAGCCCGCGATCGCGCAGCGCCTGCGCCAGGCCGGCGACACGCAGTGCCTCGGGACCCATGGAGGCGCCGCGATGGCCCGCGCCGATGTCCGTGGGTGCGCCGATGAGCGCGATCGTGTGGGGTCTTTGCTGTGGGGTCATGCAGTCTCTCCGGGGAGCCGAAGGTTAGCAGACCGGGCGTCGGCGCGAACCCGCGCCGACGCCCTTCACCCGATTCGCCCTGCCTCAGGGCTTGAGCGTGAAGCTGGTGCTCGCGCCGCCACCGGTGATCGTGACGGTTTGCGCCTTGCCCGAAATCTTGCTGCAGGTGACCTGGAAGGTCGTCATGCCGCCGTCCTTCGAATTCCATGCCAGGTCCACCGACGCCGGCACCTTGCAGGCAGCATTGGACGAGGACAGGGCAATGGTTGCGGTACCGGAGGTCACTTCGGCGGTTTGCGCGCCCACGACGGCAGACAGCGTGATCGGCTGGGAGTTGCCCGAATTCATCGAGCTGTACTGGGCCGACAGGCTGACAGCCGGCGGTGCGGAGGTCATGACCATGGCTTCGGTGCCGGTGCCCGTGCCGGTGTTGCCGACCGAGTCGGTGCCGGTGCCGGTACCCGTATTGCCGACCGAGTCCGTGCCGGTGCCGGTGCCGGTATTGCCGACCGAGTCCGTTCCCGTTCCGGTGCCGGTATTGCCGACCGAGTCCGTCCCGGTGCCGGTGCCGGTGTTGCCGACCGAGTCCGTTCCCGTTCCGGTGCCGGTGTTGCCGACATCGTCGGTGGGAGTGGGTGCTGGTGCTGGCGCTGGCGCCGGGGCGGGCGCCGGTGCTTCCTGTGCCTGCACTTGCAGGGGGATCGCCCCGAGCAGGGCGAGGGCAATGATCATCGGTGTGGCTTTCATCTTGAGCTCCTAAGCGGCGTTGCTTCCAGCCAGGGAACAGGCAGCGCTGGGCGGCCCGGGCGACAAATACTCGCACAAGCCGCGAACTGCCGCTTGAAAGAGCCTGAGAACCATACGGATGAAGGCTTCCGGGCTGGACTGGTACACTCTCATCTGCAGGCTCGGCATCAGCGCCGTGGGGAGCATGCGATGCAGGACGTTCCGGGATACGAGTTCATTCGAGAGCTCGGGCGCGGAGGAATGGCGGTTGTCTATCTGGCGACGCAGAAGTCGCTGAAGCGGCCCGTGGCGCTGAAACTGCTCGACCGAAACGTGCCGGGCTATTCCGAACTTGCACAACGCTTCATCAACGAAGCGCATACGCTGGCCGGTCTGCGGCATCGCAATATCGTCACCGTCTACGACGTGGTAGCGTCGTCGCAGGGCGATTTCATCAGCATGGAATACCTCGAGGACGGCAGCCTGGCCGATCGCCTGGCGGTTGGATTGAGCGTGCAGCAAAGCCTGTCCATCCTCGCCCAGTTGGGTTCCGCACTCGATGCGGCGCATGCGCGCGGCATCGTGCATCGCGACATCAAGCCCGACAACGTGCTGTTCCGCGATCCGGAGACACCCGTACTCACTGACTTCGGCATCGCGCGCCTGATCGATCCCGAATCGCAACGCATGACGCAAGCCGGACTCGCGGTCGGTACGCCCAGCTACATGTCGCCCGAGCAGATTTCCGGCGACCCCATCGACGGCCGCGCCGACCAGTACAGCCTCGGCGCGATGTGGTTCCAGATGCTCACCGGCGACCTGCCCTACAAAGCCGACAACACCTCCGACCTGCTCGTCGCCCACCTGGCGCGGCCGATTCCCAGCTTGCCGGCGTCACTGTCGGCGCTGCAGCCGGTGATCGACCGCATGCTGGCCAAGCAGCCTGCCGCGCGTTACTCGAACCTGGCGGCGATGTTGGTGGACGTGGGTCGCCACCTGCTGCGCGCGCCGGAACTGCTGCGCGCGCCGCCGGGCGCCGCCCAGGTCAGTCCTACCGAGCGGCTGCACCAGTTGGGCTTCCCGACGACGGGCGTGCAACAGACGCTGTCCACCAGCCAGACCCGCTTGCTCGACACCCCGCGCGAGCTGTCCCAGCCCAACCTGCCCGTGCTGAAGGGGTCGCGCTTCCGCGTGGTGGTGATGGCCGTGGTCGTCGCGGCGCTTGCCCTGGCGGTGGGCGGGCTGCTGTATCGGGATCGCAGTGCGACGGCCCCTGCCGAGTCCGCGGATTCGACGACGGCGCCGGCCAGCGTGCCTGCGGACTCCGCCGCGCTAGCAGGCGACACCACGTCCGCGCGTTCGATCGCGGTGCTTCCGTTCGCCGACCTCAGCCAGGAAAAAGACCAGGCCTACATGTCCGACGGACTGGCCGAAGAACTGCTCAACCTGCTGACCAAAGTGCCGCGCCTGCGCGTGATCGCGCGCACGTCTTCGTTCTCGTTCAAGGACAAGGCGGTGGACGTGGCGACCATCGCCAAGGCGCTGGACGTCGACCATGTGCTGCAAGGTTCGGTGCGGCGCTCCGGCAATCGGCTGCGCATCAGCGCGCAACTGATCCGCGCGCAGGACAGCGCGCAGGTGTGGTCGGAAACCTACGACCGCGACGACGCCGACGTGTTCGCCGTGCAGGATGAAATCGCCGCCGCGGTGGTCGGCCAGCTGAAGATCAAGCTGATGGGCGAACCACCGCATACGCAGAAGACCGATGCCCAGGCCTATGCCCTGTTCCTGAAGGCGCGCCAGGCCGGACGCCGCGGCGATGCGCAGGGCCTGGAAAATGCGGTAACGCTCTACCGACAAGCGCTCGACATCGATCCCGCTTATGCGCCCGCCTGGGTCGGGCTGTCGTCGAACTATGCCAACCAGGCCAACAGCGGCCTGCGGCCGATGGATGAAGGCTTCCGCCTCGCGCGCGAAGCGGTGGACAAGGCACTGGAAATCGATCCCGACTTCGCCCGCGCGCATGCGCAGATGGGCTATATCGCGATGAGCCACATCGGCGACCTGCAGCTGGCGGCCAGCCACCTGGAGCGCGCGCTGGTGCTGGCGCCCGACGACACGGGCGTCATCCTCAATGCGGCGCGGCTTGCGCAAGCCCTGGCCCGCGTGGACCAGGCGACCGCCTTCGACCAACTGGTTATCGCGCGCGATCCGGTGAATGCGCGCGCGCACTACAACCTGGGCGTCGACTACCTTTATTCGGGTCGCGAAGACGAAGCGATCGCAAGCTGGCAGACGACGCTTGCACTGAGCCCCGACTTCATCGGCGCCTGGTACAACATCGGCACCGCCTATCTGCTGCGCGGCCAGAACCAGTCGGCGCTGGCGTCATTCCAGAAGGAACCGTCCGAAGTCTGGCGCCTGATCGGCTTGCCGATGGCCTACCACGCACTGGGCAAGAAGGCGGAATCGGATGCGGCCCTCGCCAAGCTGACTGCGGAACACGCCAACGACTCGGCCTACAACATCGCCTACGTGCATGGCTTCCGCGGCGAGAACGACCTGGCCTTCCAGTGGCTCGACAAGGCCATTGCCTACAAGGACACCGGCCTGTCGGACATCGCCTTCGAACCGGCGTTCACCGGCATGCGCAAGGATCCGCGCTGGGCGCAGGTACTGCGCAAGCTTGGCAAGTCGCCCGAGCAACTGGCAGCCGTGAAGTTCGACGTGAAGCTGCCCGAGTAATCAGGCGATCGGCTGGATCAATTGCGGCCCGTTGCTGCGCGGGTTACCCACCGCGCGGCTGACCGGATGCCAGGCCAGGGCTGGCAAGGGAGCGCTCATCGCGATCGCCATGGCTTCGTCGGCCGCCGCATGCAACCACGCGTGCAGCACCTCACCCGACAACATCAGCGGCGTGCGGTCGTGCAGTTCCATCATGTCGTCGCCAG
>JAPLSI010000262.1 GCA_026398715.1 Gammaproteobacteria bacterium | reverse complement strand
GCCGGAATTCTTGCCGAAATTTTCGCCGGCGCGCGCCCAGATCAAGGCGTGCCAGTTGTTGTCCGCCGCAGCGACGGCAGCGCCGCACAGGCCGCCAATCAGGGCATGGCTCGATGAAGACGGCAGGCCGCGCCACCAGGTGATCAGGTTCCAGATGATGGCGCCGACCAGCGCGCAGATCAGCACCTGCGAGGTGACTATCACCACGTCCGTATCCACCAGCCCGGAGGCGATGGTCTTGGCCACCGCCGTGCCCAGGAAGGCGCCGATCCGGTTGGTCACGGCCGCCAGCATCACGGCCTGCGTCGGCGTCAGCACCTTCGTGGCGACCACCGTGGCGATGGAGTTGGCCGTATCGTGGAAGCCGTTGATGAATTCGAACACCAACGCCGTCACGATGACGAGCAGGAGCAAGGTAAGCACGGGCCCGCTCCTAGGAGTTCTTCAGCACGACCTGGTGCACCACGTTGCCGGCGTCGCGGCAGCGGTCGATCGCTTTTTCCAGAAGTTCGAACAAATCCTTCAGGATCAGGTAGCGCATCGGATCGGTTTCGAGCGCATAGGTGTCACGGTACAACTCGAGGATCAGGCGGTCCGCCTCGGCCTCGATGGCCTGCATCTTGTCGTTCAGCGCCTTGCTGGTGTCGGGATTCATGCCCTTGCGCAGCAGGCCGATCATCTCCTCGATCACTTCGGCGGCGCGTTCGAGCATGTTCGCGCGCGAGATGAAGTCCACGTCGCCCAGCCGCTCGGCAGCCAGCGTGTAGCGCTCGGCGAACTTCTCGACGATCTTCGGAATCTTGTACAGGGCGCTCGACAGGGCGTCGATGTCCTCGCGCTCCAGGGCCGTAACGAAGGTGTTCACCAGTTCGTGGCTGATCTGCGCCGCCAGGTTCTTCTCGCGCTGGCGGGCCAGCTTGAATTTTTCCAGCGACCGTTGCGCCGGGGCAGCGGACAGCAGTTCCACCAGTGCCCGGGTGCTTTCCCGCGCCGCGGCGGCGCTTGCCTCCAGCAGCCCATAGAACTTGTCGCCCTTGCCGAAGATGGTCTGGAGAGAAAACATGTCGGGTCCTGTAGGGTTTGCGGGGCAATAAGACACAAATATTACACCGGACAGCCCGACGAACCGACCAATTCGACCCCGTCGCCGGCCTGCCATGGCCCACCGTGTATCCTTGGCAACTGATCCATAACGGAATTTGCGCGAACCATGGCTGCCCCGCTCCCGAGGCTCGCCCTCCTGCTGGCCGCCCTCCTGCCCTTGCCGGCTCTGGCGGGCGAGGCTGCCGCACCGCCGAACATGGGCCTGACCAGCCATCCGGTCGGGCTCGCCGCTCTCGTCATCTTCGTGATGGCCTACGTGCTGGTGGTGCTGGAGGAAAAGCTGCACCTGCGCAAGTCGAAGCCGGTGATGGTTGCCGCTGCGCTGATCTGGGGCCTGATCGCCTGGCAAGCCGAGACGTCGACATCGCTGCCGACCGGCTATGCCGCGGAAGCGTTCCGGCACATCTTCCTGGAATTCTGCGAGCTGTTCTTCTTCCTGATCGTGGCGATGAGCTTCGTCGGCGCGATCGGCGAGCGCAACGTATTCGAAGCCTTGCGCGCAGAGCTGGTCAGCCGGACCTTCAGTTACCGGTCCCTGTTCTGGATTACCGGGGTCATTTCCTTCTTCATGTCGGCATTGCTCGACAATCTGACTACGGCCCTCATCATGTCCGGCGTCATCCTGGCCGTCGGCTCGGGCAATGTCCGCTTCATCACGCTGGCCTTCATCAACCTGGTGGTCGCGGCCAACGCCGGCGGCGCCTGGAGCGCCTTTGGCGACATCACCACGCTGATGGTCTGGCAGGCGCACAAGGTCGAGTTCTTCGAGTTCTTCCGCATCTTCGTGCCCTCGGTCGTGAACTGGATCGTGCCGGCGGCCATCATGTCGTTCGCCATTCCCGCAGGCCGCCCGCAAGGCGGCGTGGACAATGCCGACGTGAAATACGGGGGTTGGACAACCTGCGTGCTGTTCGCGGTCACCATCGCCATCACCGTCGCCGGAAAGCAGTTCCTGCACATGCCGCCGGTGTTCGGGATGATGGCCGGCCTTGCCTTGCTGAAGGTGCAGGGCTATCTGATCCGCCGGCACGAAAAGCGACTGCTCGCCGGCACCGATTCGGGTGAGCCCTACAGCGTGTTCACCATCATTGCCCGCGCCGAATGGGACACGCTGCTGTTCTTCTACGGCGTGCTGGTTTGCGTGGGCGGCCTGGCGACCCTTGGCTTCATGGAACTGGCGTCCGAGCAGTTGTACGGCGGCCTGGGCTTCACCTGGGCAAATATTTCAATGGGCGTGCTGTCGGCGATCGTGGACAATATCCCCATCATGTACGCCGTATTGCAGATGGCTCCGCCGATGGACCACGGCCAGTGGCTGTTGATCACCCTTACCTGCGGCGTCGGCGGCAGCCTGCTGTCGGTCGGATCGGCCGCGGGCGTGGCGCTGATGGGCGTGTCCCGGGGCCAGTACACCTTCTTCGGCCACCTTAAATGGACCTGGGCCATCGCGCTGGGCTACATCGCCAGTATCCTTGTCCACTTGTGGGTAAACGCCGAATATTTCGGTGGGGCCCCGGGCGGATGAAATGAGCGAAGTCCTGCTGGTCCTGGTCCTGGTACTCGCCAACGGCTTCTTCTCGATGTCGGAACTGGCGGTGATGACGTCCCGCAAGGGCCGGCTGAAGGAACTCGCGCGGGATTCCCGCGGCGCCCGCAAGGCGCTCGAACTGCACGAACACCCGGAAGGCTTCCTGTCCGCGGTGCAGGTCTGGATCACGCTGCTAAGCCTGGTCACTGGCTATGTCGGTGGTGAATCCATCGGCGGCAAGCTGGTCGGCCCGATCACTCGCAACCTGCCTGCCATCGCCGAATACGCCCAGATCATCAGCACCTCCATCGGCTTCCTGCTGATGGTGTTCCTGTCGGTGGTGGTAGGCGAGTTGGTACCCAAGCGCCTCGGCATCCTGCGCCCCGAACGGGTGGCCAGCCTGGTCGCCCTGCCCATGCACTTCTTCGCGACGATCGCGCGGCCGGCCGTGCTGTTGCTGGCGGCGACCACGCGCCTGATCCTGCGCATGCTCGGGCTCGGTTCGATGTCGGCCGAAAAAGTGACGGAAGAAGAAATCCGCCACCTGGTCACCGAAAGCCACGAACAGGGCGTGATCGACGAGGACGAGCGCAACATGCTCAACCGCGTGCTGCGCCTGGGCGATCGCGATTCCGATTCGCTGATGACGCCGCGCACGCGCATCGTCTGGCTGGACGCCGATGCAACGCACGAGGAAAACATGGCGGTGATGCGCGAGACGCCGTTCTCGCGCTATCCGGTGTATCGCGGCAGCGACAGCGACGTGATCGGCGTCCTGGAGGTCAAGCACCTGGCCGGCCGCGTCACCGAAAGCAACGACGACCTGTTCCGCAACCTGCGGCCCGCCTTGTTCGTGTCCGAGTCGACCAATGCACTGAAGCTGCTCGAGATCTTTCGCGAAGAACAACAACCGATCGCGCTGGTGGTGGACGAATACGGCAACATCCAGGGCATGGTCGCGCTGAACGACCTGCTCGGCGCCGTGCTGGGCCGAGCACAGGCCACCGAAAGCAGCGACGACGAGCCATTGGTGGTCGAACGCGAAGACGGCAGCTGGCTGGTGGATGGCCGCCTGTCCAGCGAGGAACTGCGCGAGATGCTGTCGCTGCACTCATTGCCCGGCGAAGACGAATACGACTTCACTACTGCCGCCGGCATGGTCATCGCCCGCTATGGACGCATCCCGCGCGCCGGCGAGCATTTCGACTGGCAGGGCTGGCGCATCGAAGTGGTGGACCTGGATGGCGCGCGCATCGACAAGCTTTTGATCGCGCGCACCCTGCTTTCGTCCGCGGCCGGCGAGGCCTGACGGCGAATGCTTGGAATCCCCAAGAACCGGGACAAGAAACCCCAGCCCATCACCACGCGTGCGCTGGTGGAGGAACTGGCAACCGGCAACCCAGACGACGCCCTGACCCTCGGCGAACTGCTCGACCGCTTCAGCGAGCGCAGCTTCGGCCTGTTCCTGCTGATCGTCATGCTGCCGACCTTCATTCCTATTCCAGTGGGCGTAGGCGCGATCAGCGGCGGACTCACCTCGCTGATCGGGCTGCAGTTCCTGGCGCGGTTCGAACATCCGTGGCTGCCGCGCTTCATCGCCAAGCACGAGATCCACCGCCACCGCCTGATCAGTTTCCGCGACCGCATGGGCAAGTGGCTGGACCGCATCGAGAAGCTCACCAAGCCGCGCAACCAGGGGATGCTGACGCATCCCATCGCGCACGCATTCACCGGCTTGTTGCTGGTCTTCCTGGGCATCGCGCTCAGCCTGCCGCTGCCGCTTACCAACTATCCGTTCGGCCTGGTGCTGCTGGCCTTCGCCTTTGCGCTGATCGAGCGCGACGGCCGCCTGATGATCCTTGCCTGGATTGCCGGCATCGCCGAGATCGCGATGATCGTCGGCTTCTCGAG
>JAPLSI010000194.1 GCA_026398715.1 Gammaproteobacteria bacterium | reverse complement strand
CGCGAGTTGAAACTCGCACCGAAGGCGCCCTTCTGCCAACCGACGTTGAGGTTGGAACGAACGCGGAAGGTGCTGGTAATGCCAACGGCCGACAGCGCCCTGCGAGGATCGTTGGTGCTGAGGAAATAATCCTTGGAGGTATAGGTCGTGGTGGACGAGACCCGGAAGTCGCCCCAGTTCTCGGTCTTCAGGCTGTAGGACGCCTCGAAGTCAAAGCCTTCGATCTTGCGGAAACCGGCGTTCGCACCGGCCAGAAGCATGTTGTTGACGTAACCCTGGGTGGCGTCGCGAGTGAACAGGCAGCGGCTGGCGATGCCCTGGACATAGCAGTCGTTGAGCTGCTGGGTCGCCGTGTCGGTCACGATGGTTTGATCGATACGGATCTTCCACCAGTCCAGCGAGAGGTAGAGGCCTTCGATGAACGTGGGGTTCCATGCGGCGCCGATCGTCTGCGACACCGACTGCTCGGGCTGAAGATTCGGGTTGGAGCCGTTGTTGAACGCGACCGGCGTCTGCGAATTCGGGTTGGCGACCGGAACGAAACCCTGGCCAAGCTGACGGTAGGTGTTGGCCAGAGTGCCCATGGCGCCGATACCGCCAACGCCATTGATGCAGTTCTGACGTGTCGTCGCATTGGTACGCGAGCTGCCGAAGTTGGTGTCGCAGGGATCGGTGAAGAAGGCGAAGTTCTGCGAGCCGCCGCCGTACAGATCGTTGATCGTCGGTGCGCGGAAACCGTCGGCAAACGTCGCACGCAGCAGCAACGAATCGATCGGCTTCCACTTCAGGCCGAACTTGTTGTTGGTGGTCTTGCCGAAGGTATCGTAATCGGAGTGCCGCGAGGCGACATCGAAGGTCAGATTCTTGGCAAGGAAGACATCGGCCAGAATCGGAATCTGAAGCTCGGCATAGAACTCGTCAACCGAGTATTGACCACGGGTCGGGCCTGCAGCGAGGTTGGTCGACCCCCCGGTGACCGACAGCGCATCGGGAACGAACTTGCCTTCTTCCTTGCGGTTCTCGTAACCGACCGCGAAATTCAGATCGCCCGCGGGCAGGCTCAGAATGGTGCCGGTCAGGTTCGCAGTGATCGAGGTGGTCGAGGTGTCGCCGGTCGCATGTTCTTCCTGGGTTGCTGGTGGAGATGCGCGGCACCTCCCAGGTACGGCGCCACCAGTTGGCGATCGCGGTACCCGGGGTGGGCGTGAAGTAGCTGGTCGCCGAGAGCGGGGTGTTGAACGACGCGGCCTGCATCGGATAACCGGCCACCTGGCGGACCGTCTCACGGTTGGCGTAGAGCAGGTTGGTGCGGAAGCGGATATTGTCGGTGATGTCGTAAACGCCATCGACATACAGGCTCTTGCGCTCAAGCGGCGTACGCAGATCGGTCTGTTCGTTGGTGTTGCTCTTGTCGAGCGTAGAGCCGGGCGTGCAACCCGTTGCCTCTGTGGCTCCGGCGCAGGTTCCCGTGTTGATGTTCTGCGGAATGAAATCGGCAGGATTGCGCGAATCGCCGCCTGGACGCAGGACCACTCGAGTGCCGGCGCGGACATAACCGCCGTACTGGCCCACCGTGGTCCAGCCATCGGTCGGATGAATGTCGGACCGCGGGAATGCACTGAACGGGCGGTCGCTGGCGGCAACGCGATCTTCTTCGCCCCATTCGGCGCCGATCGTGAGCGCGCCCTTGTCGCCGGTGAAGCCCATGGCGAATTCACCGGTGGTGATACCGCCATCGCCCTGATCAAACTGGCCGTAATAAACCGAACCGACAGCGCCGTTGTAGTTGGTGCGGGTGATGATGTTGACCACGCCACCGATAGCGTCGGAACCATAGATGGACGACGCGCCGTCCTTCAGGATTTCGATTCGCTCCACCGCCACTGCCGGAATGGTCGAGGTATCGGCAAGCCCGGAAGTGGTGACGCCCAGGCGGCGGCCGTTGAGCAAGACGAGGGTGCGTTGTGCACCGAGGTTGCGCAGGCTGATGAACGTGCCGCCTGCGGCTTCGCCCGCCGACAACGGCTGAGCGCGCGTCAGCGGCGGTGCGCCCATCGCGGAAATATTCTGCAGGATGTCGGAAACCGACTGAAAGCCCTGCTTCTCGATTTCGGCACGGGTGATGGTAACGACCGGGGCCGCAGTTTCGGCATCGACCTGTTTGATGCGGGAACCAGTGATTTCGATGCGATCCAGCTGCTGGGTGGTTTCGTCGGCATCTGGCTTGTCTTGGGCATAGGCAACGCCGGTACCGGCCACTGCGACAACGCTCGCGGTCAGCGCGAAAGCAATCGCATCGCGCAGTCTGTTCGTTCTCAAAATCATCTCGGAAGGCTCCATAAAGGTATGTCGTGGGGTGCCGCTCATAACCCTGTCGACATGCAGCAGAAAGTTGCGTCGAATCAACAAGGTAAGGGGCCGACATTAGCAAACCCGGGATGGCAATTAAATATTCATTAAGTCACTATTTTGTGACTTCCATCAAATTTTTGTGACGTCATTCTTGAGCTGCCGCATGGCCGGAATCGGACGTATCGAATCGGACGACCGCCGAGCGAACGCGACTTGTGATCCCAGCTTAAAGGGACAATATTCAGTCCCCGAACAATCCCTGCGGGTATTCGGGTTTCTGCTCGCGCGCCATCAGCCGCTTCAGGCCTTCGCCCGGGGTGATCTCACCTTTGAGCACGTCGCGCACGGTGCTTGAGATCGGCAGTTCGATGCCGTGGCGACCGGCCTGCCGCATCACTTCTTCCGCGGTCTGGATCGATTCCACCACTTGGCCGATCTCGCGGACCGCATCCTCGATCGACTGGCCACGCCCCAGCGCAAGACCGAGACGACGGTTGCGCGACAGATCGCCGGTGCAGGTCAGCACCAGATCGCCGAGGCCGGCCAGACCCATGAGGGTTTCGGCCTTGCCG
Organism: Gammaproteobacteria bacterium; assembly: GCA_026398715.1. Next base: position 1,627 of record JAPLSI010000194.1, on the reverse strand, counting down.
CCGATGGCGAGGTTCAGGCGCAGCATTTCGTTGAGGCCGCGGGTGATCAGGCCGGCGCGGGCGTTGAGGCCCAGGTTCATGCCGTCGGCGACGCCGGTGGCGACCGCCAGCACGTTCTTCATCGCGCCGCCCAGCTCGGCGCCGAGCATGTCCTCGCCTGTGTAGGCGCGGAAGGCGGGGCCGTGCAGGGCATCGGCGACCTGCTGCGCGAATTCCGCGGTGTCCGAATGCACCGTGAGCGCGGTCGGCAGACCGGCGGCGACTTCCTTGGCGAAGGACGGCCCGGTCACCACCGCCAGCGGGACGTCTGCCGGCAACAGCTCGCCGGCGACTTCATGCAGAAAACGGCCGGAGCCGGGTTCGAAGCCCTTGGTCGCCCAGGCCACGCCGGCATGCGCCGGGCGCAGCGGCGCCAGCGCGTGCAGGGTTTCGGCGAACGCGTGCGAAGGCACGACCACCAGCACCAAGTCGCAGCCGGCCATGGCGGTGGCCAGATCGGGGGTGGCGCGCAGGGTGTCGGGCAGTGGAATGCCCGGCAGGTAACGGGGATTCTCGTGGCGGCCGTCGACCGCCGCGATGGTCGCGGCGTCGCGGCCCCAGAGGATCGTGGGGTGGCCATGGCGGGCGATCAGCGCCGCCAGGGCCGTACCCCAGGAGCCGGCGCCCAGTACGGCGACGGCGGGTTTCGCGGCGTTGCTGTCCGGATGGTCGGACGACATGCGCGGCTCCAACGTCACGAAACCGACGGCGCGCTTCAGGCGTTGCCGGCAGTCTCGGCACCGGCCAGGCCGGTGCCCTGTTCGGCACGCTGGCGCAGGCCCTCGGCGTACAGACCTTCGAAATTGATCGGCTGCAGCAGGAACGGCGGGAAGCCGCCGGCCGTGATCAGATCGCTGACGGTCTGGCGGGCATACGGATAGAGGATGTTCGGGCAATGCACGCCGAGCATCGCATCGAGGGTCTGGTCGTCGAAACCGCCCAGGCCGAACAGGCCGGCCTGACGCACTTCGACCAGATACACGGTCTTGTCGGCGAGCTTGCAGGTGAGAGTCACGCCCAGTTCCACTTCGAACAGGTTGTCGGCGACGCGCTGGACGCGCTGGTTCAGGTTCATTTCCAGCGCCGGCTGGCCCTGCTCGTTGAACACCTGCGGCGCGCCGGGGGCCTCGAACGAAACATCCTTGACGTAGATCTTCTCGACCGAGAAGGTCGGGCCGTTGGCTTCGGCTGCGGCGCCGTTGGCGACGGGTTCGGACATGGCAGAGCTCCTGAAAGGAAAGCGGAAAAGAGGGCGATTATCGCATGGTGCCGCGCGAGGCAAGCATCGCCAGGGGCGGCGATGCCGGCCCATGTCGACACGGGTCATCAGATCTGGGAGCCGGCGACCGCTTTTGCAAGGCGCCTACCGCTGCCGGCGGGACAGTGCCGCCGAAACCTCAGCCCTTGCCCTTGACCAGCGGCAATTCGGCCTGCTGCCAGGCGGCGATGCCGCCATCGAGCACGTGGACGCGCTCGAAGCCGGCCTTCTTGAGGCGCTTGGCGGCGCCGGCCACGGTCACCCCGCTCTGGCAGACGAGCACGATCGGCAGGGCCTTGGCCGGCGCCAGATGCTTGCTCTCGGGGTCGA
>JAPLSI010000122.1 GCA_026398715.1 Gammaproteobacteria bacterium | reverse complement strand
CCGGTAGCGCGAGGGGTTGGGCCTGCGGTTATGATGGGGCGGCAACGATGCCGGGGAGGCTTGCGCCGATGGATGGGTTTCTCGCGCTTTACGTATTCATGCTGGCGGCCTTCACGGGCTACGAGATCATCGGCCGGGTGCCGGTCATCCTGCACACCCCCTTGATGTCCGGGTCCAATTTCGTCCACGGCATCGTGCTGGTGGGCGCCATGGTCGTGCTCGGCCACGCCGACACCGGCGTCGAAAAGGTCATCGGCTTCATCGCGGTGCTGCTGGGCGCGGGCAACGCAGCCGGCGGTTACGTGGTGACCGAACGCATGCTCGAAATGTTCAAGTCGAGCAAGAAAGAAGGTGTCAAATGAGCGGCCAATGGCTGTCCCTGCTGGTCGAGGCCAGTTACTTCGCCGCAGCGCTGTTGTTCATCCTTGGCATCAAGCGCATGGCCTCGCCGGTCACGGCGCGCAGCGGCATCCAGTGGGCGGGCGTCGGCATGTTGCTCGCCACGGTCGCCACCTTCTTCTACCAGGGTGCGGATGGCGGCGGCATGCACAACCTGGGGCTGATTGCCCTGGCGCTGGTGCTCGGCACTGCGGCTGCCTGGATTTCCGGCAAGCGCGTGGCGATGACCGACATGCCGCAGATGGTGGCCTTGTACAACGGCATGGGCGGCGGCTCGGCAGCCGCCATCGGTGCCGTCGAGTTGCTGCGCTTCTCCGCGAAAGGTGGCGCGCCCTCGCAAACGGCGCTCGTGCTTGGCGTGGTCGGCGCGCTTATCGGCTCCATTTCGCTCACCGGTTCCATCATCGCCTGGGCCAAGCTCGATGGCCGGATGGACCGCGTATTCAAGTTTCCTGGCCAGCAGTTGTTCAATGGCCTGGTGTTCCTGGTCGCCGTTGCCCTCGGTATCGCCACGATCGTCTGGCTGAAGCAGCCGATGATCATCGGCTTCTTCATCGCGGCGCTCAGCGTGGGCGTATTGATGACGCTGCCCATCGGCGGCGCCGACATGCCCGTCGTCATCTCGCTGTTCAATGCGCTGACCGGCCTTGCCGTCGCGTTCGAAGGCTATGTGCTCGGCATCGAGGCGTTGATCATCGCCGGCATGGTGGTGGGCGCGGCCGGCACGATGCTGACTCAGTTGATGGCCAAGGCGATGAATCGGCCCATCAGCGGCGTACTGTTCAGCAGCTTCGGCCCGGGTGGCGAGGCGCAGGAAATCACCGGCGCGCAAAAGCCCATCGAGGCTGGCGACGTCGCCGCCATGATGGCCTACGCCGAACGGGTCGTGATCGTTCCCGGTTATGGCCTTGCCGTCGCCCAGGCGCAGCACAAGGTATGGGAACTGAGCCAGCAATTGATCAAGCGTGGCGTGAAGGTGCGATTTGCCATCCACCCGGTGGCCGGCCGCATGCCGGGCCACATGAACGTGCTGCTGGCCGAGGCCGGCGTGCCTTACGACCTGATCGCCGACATGGACGACATCAACCCCGAGTTCCCCAACACCGATGTTTCGCTGGTGATCGGCGCGAACGACGTGGTCAACCCGGTCGCGAAGACCGATCCGGGTTCGCCGATCTATGGCATGCCGATCCTCGATGTCTCGCTGTCGCGAAACACGGTGGTGATCAAGCGCGGCAAGGGTACTGGCTTCGCCGGCATCGAGAATGCCCTGTTCTATGCCGACAACACGCGCATGCTCTACGGCGATGGCGCCGCTGCCATCAGCCAGCTGATCTCGGAATTGAAGGCGCTGGACGGCGGGCACTGACCAAATTCCAGGCCCGGGCTGCAGTCCGGGCCGCGCAATCATTCCCGTCGCGCGGGAGCGTGGACCAGTATCGCGGCAAGCGGCAGCGACGACGCGATCAGGATCCAGTCCAGCCGGCCGAGGCTCAGTTGCATCAACTGCCAGGCCAGCGCAGGTCCCAGCCGCAGCGACGACGCCATCGGCGTCATACCCATCAACACGCCCATCTGCGTGGCGGCGACCATCCAGTGGGTCACCAGCACGGCCGCAACGGTGGCGAGGACGGCGACGATGGTGCGCAGGACGCCTGCGGGCGCGCGCGTCAGCCTCAGCAGGACCGCCATGTCGATCGCGGCGACCAGCGCCATCCAGCTGCAGGGTTGGTCGGACAATACCGCAGCGGCTACCCAGGCCACGGTGATTCCCGCGATGCCCACCAGCAATGCCAGTGCGGGCATGGGCCAGCCGGCGGCAGAATCTTTTGGCAAAACGTCGTCCTCACTCGGGCAAGGGCTAAAATAGCCCCGTTTACCGATTTCCGATAGGAAGGCCGTGTCTTATTCCCGTACCAGCGAACCCGTGAAGTTCGAACGCGACTGTCCGGCCGTCCTCGTGCCGCAGGGCGAGCAGGTGACGCTGCCGGCCGGGAGCGTCGGCTATATCACCCAGGCGCTGGGTGGGTCATTCACCGTTTTCGTCGAAGGCAACCTGTTCCGCATCGCAGGCGAGAACGCCGATGCCATCGGGAAATCCATGCCCGAACCCCTGCAACTGGATGAAGGCGCAGGCGACGATGCGGTCGAGAAGTTGGTCTGGGAGCAGCTGCGCACGTGCTTCGACCCGGAGATTCCGATCAACGTGGTCGAGCTTGGCCTGGTCTATCAGTGCGATGTCGAGCCGCTGGGTGATGGCACGCGACGGGTCAACATCAAGATGACGCTGACCGCGCCCGGTTGTGGAATGGGCGACATCCTGGTCGAGGATGTGCGCAGCAAGGTCGAGCGCGTCCCGACGGTAGTCGATGCCGACGTCGATCTGGTCTTCGATCCGCCATGGAACCAGAGCATGATGTCCGAGGCGGCACGCCTGGAAACGGGTATGTTCTAGCATTGATGTCGAAGGAGGGCGCCATGGGCAAGTTTGTTCGCGCAACGTGCTGGATCCTTGCGGGCTGGTTCCTGGCCTACAACCTTTACGTGTGGGGCGGCCTCGCCGTCACCCCCCTCGCTGGCAAGCAACTGCGCGAGCAGGCGACGTTGCAGAGTCCCATCGCCGCCAGTTATCTCTTCCTCGGGCGCCATGCCGTGTCGGCGGCCGGCCTGGCCGACCGCGCCCGGGACCGGGCGGGAAAGCTCTTCGCGGACGAGATCGCCGATACCGATTCGCTTCCCCAGCTGATCCTCAACCGATTCCTGGCCGCGCAATCGCCCTCGGCAAGGCTCGCCTACTACGGGGCGCCGCTCTTCCTGGTGTTGAGTCTCGTGCTACACGCCCGCCGCCCGAAACAGATCCGGAGCTTCGGCCGCCGCGATTGACGCGGATCCCCGTGATTTGCCTGTAAAGCATATTCAACAGTCTTCAGGCACCTGACGAAGCTGTTGCAATGCAGCGTGACCTTGTGACGCAGCGCACGTTAGGTTCGCCGCCGGGTGATGGATATGTGAAGTCCATCACGCGGTCCGGGTAGCGCATCTTCCCTGTTTCGCCATGAATAGAGGCCGTTGCAACGGCCCCGCGGGGAAGGGCGTTTGTGTGAAATCCGGAAGCAAGGCAAACGTTTGGCCGCATGTCGCGGCTACCGATCCACTTACCCCCGGGGATATCCACAAGTGATCAAGTCAAACCGCCGTTCGCTCACGCTCATCGCACTCTCGCCGCTCAGCCTGGCCCTCGCCATGGCGTCGGCCCAGGCCGCTACCCGTACCGACCTGCATAACCAGAACGTTTCCCTGCTCAATAGCCAGTACAAGCTGGCCGCCGCGTCGGGCGCACCGACCAACTCCCGCGACCGCCACGCCGAAATGCTCGGCCTGGACGCGGATTCGGCCCTCGTCGTCCTGACCCAGAACACTGACAAGGACGGCACCCAGCACTTCCGTTACCAGCAGACCTATCGCGGCGTCCCGATCTGGGGCGAGCAGGTCATCGTCAGCCAGGACAAGTCCGGCAACGTCAAGAACCTGTTCGGCCGCATGGTCGGCGGCCTCGACAAGGAACTGCCGGCCAACGCCGCGCTGGTCGGCAAGTCGCGCGCCGCGTCCGTCGCCAAGTCGCTCACCCTGGGCAACCGCGCTGCCGCGATGAAGATCGAGCGCGAGGAAACCCGCCAGGTGATCTTCGTCGGCGACGACAAGCGCGCCCGCATGGCCTACGTCGTGACCTTCTTCGCCGACGCGCCGGGTGGCGGTTCGCCGACCCGTCCGTTCGTCATCGTCGATGCGCAGAATGGCAAGGTACTCAAGCAGTGGGAAGGCCTGACGCACGCCCTCATCGGCACCGGCCCCGGCGGCAACATCAAGACCGGCCAGTACGAGTACGGCACCAACTACGGCTACAACGACGTGACCCAGAGCGGCACGACGTGCACGATGAACAACGCCAACGTCAAGACGGTCAACCTCAACGGCGGCACGACCGGCACGACCGCTTTCTCCTACACCTGCCCGCGCAACACGGTGAAGACGATCAATGGCGGCTATTCGCCGCTCAATGACGCGCACTACTTCGGCGGCGTGATCTACAACATGTACAACGCCTACATCGGCAAGCCGCCGCTGACCTTCCAGCTCGCGATGAAGGTGCACTACAGCACCAATTACGAGAACGCGTTCTGGGATGGCGCCGCCATGAACTTCGGCGACGGCGCGACCACGTTCTATCCGCTGGTCAGCCTGGATGTGTCGTCGCATGAGGTCTCGCACGGTTTCACCGAGCAGAACTCCAACCTGACCTATTCCGGCATGTCCGGCGGCATGAACGAGGCCTACTCCGACATGGCCGGCGAAGCTGCCGAGTACTTCATGAAGGGCAGCAACGACTGGAAGGTTGGCGCCGACATCTTCAAGGGCACCGGCGCGCTGCGTTACATGAACAACCCGCCGCTGGATGGCAAGTCGATCGACAACGCCGCCAATTTCACCAGCACCATGGACGTGCATTATTCCTCGGGCGTGTACAACAAGGCGTTCTACCTGTTGGCCACCAAGGCCGGCTGGAATACCCAGAAGGCCTTCCAGGTCTTCGCCCGCGCCAACGACCTGTACTGGACCGCGAGCAGCACCTTCAACCAGGGCGCCTGCGGCGTAGAGACTGCGACCACCGACCTTGGCTTCACCAAGGCCGACGTTACGGCGGCCTTCACCTCCGTCGGCGTCAGTTGCGCCACGACTCCGCCCCCGCCGACTGGCGGCACGCTGACCAACGGGGTGGCGGTGACCGGCATTGGCGCCGCAGCGGGCCAGTCCGCCAACTACACGATGGTGGTTCCGGCGGGTGCGACCGGGCTGAAGTTCGTGCAGGCCGGTGGAACGGGCGATTCGGACATGTATGTGAAGTTCGGCAGCGCGCCGACCGACACGGTATATGACTGCCGTCCGTACGCCTCCGGCAATGCGGAAACCTGCAACATCGCCACGGCACAGGCGGGCACGTACTACGTTCGCCTCAAGGCCTACTCGACCTTCTCGGGCGTCAGCCTGACCGGCAGCTACACGGCCGGCGGCGGCGGTGGCACCACCCAGACCTACAGCAACACCGCCGACTACACGATCGGTGACAACCTTACCGTCGACAGTCCGATCACCGTGTCCGGCCGCAGCGGCAACGCCCCGGCCACTGCGTCGGTCTCGGTGAACATCGTGCACACCTACCAGGGCGACCTGAAGGTGGACCTGGTGGCTCCGGACGGCAGCCTGTACAACATCCACAACCGCACTGGCGCAGGTACCGACAACATCATCAAGACGGTCACCCTGAACCTGTCCACCGAGTTGCTCAATGGCACCTGGAAGCTCCGGGTCAACGACAACGCGGCCGGTGATACTGGTTACATCAACAGCTGGAGCGTCACGTTCTGATCAGCCACTGATTCAACGCCTCACGCTGCAAAACAGGCCCCGGGAAACCGGGGCCTGTCCGTTTGTGACGCGCTACGTCACCCGGCTGGAGCAGCTGCCGTCGGGGCTGGGCCAGCGGGCGGAAGGTCTTGTCGATTCCCCTGGTTGGCCGGAAATCCCTCATTAGTGCGTACTAAAGGTCCGATGGCAGGTTTCGCAGGGATGCGAGCCGGCCTGCCAGCCGATGTCTGAAAGTGAGGCGCTTGACACACTCTTAACACGGTAGGTATGTTCCAACGGCAGCAATACCCGGTAAATCGGGGCAGTACGCCCAGTCGAACCAAGCCAAGGGGTTGGCAACGTTCGATTTTTCTTCCGGCTCAAACTAGGGAAACGGAAATGCATTTGAAACAGGGATCTATCCAGGCGCCTGATGCTGGGCGCGTGACTGCGCCCGTGCGCAATCGAACCGCCACCAGCCTCGGGATGCTTTCCGCGTTCCTGGTTTCCGCCCTTTTCTGGGCCATGCCGGCGGCCGCGCAAACGTCTGCGGCCTTGCAGGACAGCACTTGCGGCGGCACACGCGCAGGCTCGGCCTTGGGCTGCACGGCGAAGGAGTTCACCGTCAATGCGGTGGTCCAGAATGCGCCGGGCTCGCTGCCGACCTGCACCATCGGCGGTACCGCGGAAATCGACGTGATCGTCGGCCTGCAGGGCACCAACACCGACCGCCAGGACATCGGCCTGTTTGTTGGCCAGAGCGGCAATGATCCGGGCTTGAACAACGCCGCGAATTTCTGCTCGGTCGCCACGTTCCCGAACAGCTTCATCCCGCCCATCACTCCGCCGCTCTCGCCCTGGGAGGACAACGACGGTGACCAGTGCGGTGACTTCAACGGCAACGGCGAAGCGACGCCCACCATCACCGGTGTGAAGGTGCTCTGCAACTTCGGTACCAACCCCGCCGATCCCGCAACCTACGGCAAGCTGCTTTTCCCGTACCTGCTGACCTACCACCAGAACAACGGCGCGGTCTGCACCGGCCCGGACACCGTCATCCCGGGCACGACCTCGAAGTGCAACAAGGGCGTCGGCAGCGTTACCGGCATCACCCTGACCGGCTACGTCGACATCATCAAGCAGACGCTGCCCGACGGCGACCCCACGTTGTTCACCTTCACCACTACAGGCACGACGGTCCTCTCCGACCCGACGGATGCCAGCTTCACGCTCGCCGACGGCGGCACCAACCGCATTGAAACCGTGGTCGACGTAACGACCCGCACGATGACCATCGTCGAGACCGCAGCGCTTGGCTGGAACCCAACTGCCAGCATCAGCTGCGTCGATCTCAACGGCGCCGCCGCGAATACGTTCGTCGTCACCAACGGTGCCACTCGCACCATCACGATTTCGCTGGACATCGCCCACCCGGGCGCGGTCTGCACGATCACCAACTCCAAGGGCGTTCCGCTGACCCTGCAGAAGTCCTGGGTCAACGCGATCACCGGCGATGCAGTCACTGTCGCCACCACCGGCCTGACCACCAATGCCAGTCTTCCGGCCGTCGCCAATGCGCCGACCGAAATCGACGTCGGCTCCCCGGTTGACGTGGTCGCTGGCAACGTCATCACCATCTCCGAAGGTGCTTTCACCGTCGGTTCCGCTGCCAACTACAACGCGTCGCTGGCGTGCGTAGGCAATGCCAATCCGCTGGTCGGCAATGTGTTGACGGTCAGCGACACCGACCAGGCCATCACCTGCACCTACACCAACTCGCGCAAGGCCGCCACGGTCACCCTCCGCAAGTCCTGGTCGAACGCCGTCGTCAACGACGCGGCAACGGTCTCGGCTACCGGTGGTCTGTCCCCGCTGCCCGACCTCAATTCGGTTGCCGAGACGGCCACTGAAATCGACACAGGTCCTGCCACCGGTGCGTTCGCGGGTGACGTGTTCACCATCAGCGAGTTGTTCACCGTCGGCCTGCCTGGCAACTACACCTCCAGCCTGGCCTGCACCGGCACCACCGGCCTCGCCGGCAACGTGCTGACCGTTGGCCCGGCCGACACTGCGGTCGTTTGTACTGAAACCAACGCGCGCGCTCCGGTCGCACTGACCCTGCGCAAGACCTGGGCCAACGCGATCATCGGCAATGCGGTGACTGTTTCCACCACCGGCGGCCTGAATACCGCCACCGTCGCCTCCACCGCCGACACGGCCAGCGAAACCGACACCGGCACGCCGGTCGAAGTGTTCGCGGGCGAAGTCATCACCATCGGTGAAATCTTCGGCACCGGCAACGCAGGCGACTACAACACGAGCCTGGCTTGCACCGGCAACTCGGTTCCACTCAATACCGAAAGCAGCCAGCTGACGGTTGCGGTGGGCGATACGGCCATCACCTGCACCGTGACCAACTCGCGCAAGTCGGCCCAGCTGACAGTGCGCAAGACCTGGGCCAGCGCCAACATCGGTGACTCGGTGACCGTGTCCACCACGGGCGCCACCAACAACGCCAACCTGGCTTCCGTCGCGGGCACCGCCAACGAAACCGATGCCGGCACGCCGGTCACCGTGTTCGTCGGCGAAGCGATCACCATCAGCGAGGCCTTCACGGTTGGTTCGCAGTCCAACTACTCCTCGGGCCTGGTTTGCACCGGCAACAACACGGTGCTGGCAGGTAGCGTGCTTACGGTGAACGCGCTCGATACGGCGATCACCTGCACCTGGACCAACACCCGCGCCGCCGCCGGCCTTACCCTGGCAAAGACCTGGGTGAACGCCATCGTCGGTAACGCGGTCACGGTCTCCACGACGGGCGGCACCAACAACGCCACGCTCAGCTCCACGGCAGGCGCCCCGAACGAAACCGACACCGGTTCGTCCGTCACGGTGTTCGCCGGCGAGGTCCTGACCATCAGCGAAAGCTTCACCACCGGTTCCGCGGCGAACTACACGGCATCGCTGAGCTGCACCGGCTTGACCGGCGGCACCACCCTGGTCGGCAACCAGCTGACCATTGGTGCGACTCCCGGCGCGATCGTCTGCACCGAGACCAACACCCGCGATTCCGCTTCGCTCGCCCTGGCCAAGACCTGGGTGAACGCAATCGTTAACGACGCGGTGACGGTTTCCAGCGCCGGTGGCACCAACAACGCCACGCTCAGCTCCACGGCAGGCACCCCGAACGAGACCGACACCGGCTCGTCCGTCACGGTGTTCGCCGGTGAAGTCCTGACCATCGGCGAGAGCTTCACGACCGGTTCGTCCAGCAACTACAACTCAGCCTTGAGCTGCACGGGCCTGACCGGTGGCACCACGCTGGTGGGCAACCAGTTGACCATCGGCGCAACGCCGGCAGCCATCGTCTGCACCGAGACCAACACCCGTCGCGGCTCGACGCTGACCGTTCGCAAGACCTGGGTGAACGCCTTGGTCGGCAACGCGGTCACGGTGTCCACCACCGGTGCGGTCAACAACGCCAGCGTCGCGTCGGTGGCCGGCACGCCGAACGAGACCGATGCTTCGGCAGCGGTGAACGTGTTCGCAGGTGAAGCCATCACGATTACCGAGGCCTTCACTGTCGGTTCGGCGTCGGCCTACACCTCGGCACTGGCTTGCACGGGCAACACGACGCCGCTCGCCGGCACCGTGCTGACAGTCAATCCGGCCGACACCGCCATCGTCTGTACCGAGACCAATACCCGCGTGTTGTTCCCGCAGCTGACGGTCACCAAGACGGCCACGCCCACCACCTTCATCGTCGGCCAGCCGGCGGCCTACACCGTCACCGTGACCAACACGGGTGAGCTTGCCACCTCCGGCAACATCACCCTGTCCGACACGCTGGCAACGGGCATCGGCTTCGTCAGCGCAACGGGCACCAACTGGAGCTGCAGTGGCACCACGACGCTCAGCTGCACCTTCACGGGCACCCTGGCGCCGGCGGCTAGCACGTCGTTGACCTTGAACGTGACGGTTGGCCAGAACGCGACCAACGGCAACAACTCGGCGACCGCCAGCGGCGGCGGCGATACGACCTGCCCGCAGGCCACCCGCTGCACCGGCACCGTTACCGTGCCGATCGAAGTGCGTGGCATCGCCCTGCAGATCGTCAAGTCGGCCAACCCGGTTCGCGTCAACGCCGGCTCGCTGGTCCTGTACACGCTGACCATCACCAACATCGTCAATTACAACGTGGTCAACGCCCAGGTCATCGACATGCCGCCCAACGGCCTGGCGTATGTGCCCGGCAGCGGCACGATCTACGACAGCAACGACAGCAACAACTCGGTCTCGGGTGCACGCCCGATCACCTTCTCGGGTGTTGACGTTGCCATCGGCCAGACCATCCGCATCCAGTACCTGCTCCGTGCAGGTGCGGCGCTGGCGGCTGGCGAATACACCAACTACGCGACTGCCTACCAGTTCGGCGATCCGATCAGCAACACGGCCTCCACGACTGTGTATGCCGAAACCGGCGCGGATCCGCTGCTCGAGCAGACCCGCATCCTCGGCAAGGTGTTCGATGACCAGAACGGCGACGGCTGGCAGGATCCAGGCGAGCGGGGCATCCCCGGCGTCCGGATTGCATCGGTCGAAGGCCTGGTGTCTGAAACCGACGCCTACGGTCGCTACCACATCGAAGGCATCGTGCTGCTCAACCAGGAACGTGGTCAGAACTTCGTGCTGAAGCTCGACACCTCGACCCTGCCGCCGGGTTCCACCGTCACCACGGAAAACCCGCACGTTCGCCGCATCACGGCTGCCATCCCGGCTCGCTTCGACTTTGGCGTCAAGTTGCCGCCGATGCCGATTTCGCAGACGGGAAGCGTCGACATGGCCCTGGGCGAGATTCACTTCCTGCCTGGAAGCACGGAAATCCGTCCGGAGTTCTCGGGCATCCTCGACACGATGGCCGAGAAGATCCGTAGCCATCAGTCGGGTGAAGTCTTCATCGACAGCGCCTCGGGCTCCTCGCCGCTCGCCTTCGAGCGAGCCGGCAAGGTCCGCGACCAGTTGATCGAGCGGCTCACGCCGGAACAACGCAATGCCTTCGTCATCACCCTGCGCCTGCAGGCCAATGACGGATCAGAGGGATCGGTCACCCTGAGTGACACGGTCAAGTTGGGCGAGGTGCTGTTCGATACCGACAAGTCGGTGATCAAGCCCGAGTTCGACGCCTTGCTGGACAAAGTCGCCGCGCAGATCGAAGCGGTGGGTGGTGGACGGGTTTCGGTGGTCGGCCATGCCGACCTGCGTGGCTCGGTGGAATACAACCAGGCTCTGGGTCTACGTCGAGCCAACGCGGTCTTCAAGCGCATTTCCGAGCGTTTGAGCCCGGAGGCGCGTCAGAACCTTAGCGTTGAAGTCGAGGGCGCCGCTGTGGTGCCGGGAGCCGGTCAGTGAATAGGAACCGTCAGTTCATGAAAACTCGGATGAAGCTTCTGGATTACACCCTGATCAGCCTGCTCGGCACTTTGGCGCCGGCAGCCTGGGCTCAGACGGCGGCCGCTCCGGCCACCGAACAAACCGTGCTGAAGATCCGCAGCGAAGGCGAGACCGGTTCGGTCGACACTTCGCCGGAAGGCCTCCAGGCCTACCGTCGGGTCGACATCACCCAGGTCAATCCGGGCACCATCCCGGTATCGGGCAAGTTCCTGATCAACCTGCCTGCGGGCGGGATGATCTGGGCAACCGAAGACCCCCAGTTGGCGACCCCCGTACTGAATGTGCAGGCAAGCTCGCTGGTGGGACTGAGCGACGGCAAGATCGTCGCGCCGGTCACCTTCCAGACCTACAGCAACTACGCATCGTTCGCTGAAAAGTACGAGCTGCGCATCTACCGCGGCACCGATACCGATCTCGTTGACCCCATCGCCGTGCTTTCGGCGCCGGTTGCGAACTTCGGCCAGGTGGAGTGGGACGGCAGCACGACCGGATCGGCCAATCTGCGTGAAGGCGACGAATTGCAGTACGTCCTGCGTGCAATCGCGAAGGACGGCAACTTCGATGAAACCCATCCGAGCCGCCTGCAGCTGATTCGTCCCGAGGAAGTGCAGCGGGCGATGAACGCACTGCAGCGCTCGGCTTCGGGCGAGACAGCGGGCTGGTCGGCATCCGACATCCAGCGCCGTGACCTGCAGTCCGCGATCTTCGGCCAGAGCAACCTGCGCCAGCAGAACATCGCGATCTACGGTTCGCGGGTTCGCGTTGTCGGCCAGGATATCCCGGCAGGCATGCCGCTCAAGATCAACGGCCAGAGCTATCCGGTCGATCTGGAGCGTAAGTTTGCAGCAGAGTTCCTGCTACCCGTCGGCAAGCACAGCTTCGATGTCGAAACCGGCACGGGTGACCAGGTCGCCCATCGCCAGCTCGACGTTGATGTCACGGGCAAGTACTTCTTCATGGTCGGCCTGGCTGACCTGACTGTGTCCGACAACGACATCAGCGGCTCCGTTGCTCCGGTTGGCCTGCTCGATCGTTACGACGGCACGATCACGGAAGGCCGCCTCGCGTTCTACCTGAAGGGCAAGGTGCAGGGTAAATACCTGATTACCGCGCAGGCAGATACCACCGAGCGCGAAATCGGCGACATGTTCAAGGGCTTCTTCGATCCCGATGCCCGCGACATCTTCCGTCGCCTCGATCCTGACCAGTATTACCCGGTCTACGGCGACGATTCGACCACCACCCGCGACGTTGATACCCAGGGCCGCTTGTACGTCCGCGTCGACTGGGACAAGAACCAGGCGCTGTGGGGCAACTTCTCCACCGGCATGACCGGTAGCGAGTACAGCCAGTACGTGCGCAGCCTCTACGGTGCCGCCATTTCCTGGCGTACCCCGGGCTCCACGTCGCTGGGCGATGCCAAGGCTGAAGTCCGCGCGTTTGGTTCCGAGGCGCAGAACGCCCCCGGCCACACCGAGTTCCTCGGCACCGGCGGCAGCCTGTACTACCTCAAGCACAGCGACCTGCTTCCGGGCTCGGACAAGGTGACTGTCGAGACGCGTGATCCCCTGACCGGTCGCGTAGAGAACCGCCACGAAATGGTGCGCGGCATCGACTATGAAATCGACGAACTGCAGGGCCGCCTGTTGCTGACGCGTCCCCTGTCGCAGATCGTTCGCGACAACCTGCCGACGATTACGCGTGACCAGCCCCTGGACGGTTTCGACAACGTCCTGATGGTGGATTACGAGTACATCCCGGATGGCTTCGATACCGACCAGTTGACCACCGGTATCAGCGGCAACGCCTGGATCGGCGACCACGTGAACGTCGGCGGTACCTATGTCGATGAGAACCGTTCGGGCGACGACTACAAGCTGACCAGCGGCAACATCACCTTCCAGGCTGGCAAGGGCACCTACCTGCGTCTTGAACAGGCGCACACGGAATCGAGCAGCGCAAACATCTTCTATTCGGACAATGGCGGTCTCAGCTTCACCGAGATGACCGGCTACGACTCCGAAGAAGGCGACGCGCGCAGCATCGAAGCCCGCATCAACCTCAAGGAAATGGGCTGGACCGAAAACGAGTGGACGATGGGCGCCTGGTGGCGCGATGTCGACGCCGGTTTCTCGGTGGCTCGTTACTCGCGCGGCTATGACATCCAGGAACAAGGCTTCGAGTTCGCTGGCCAGGTCACCGAAGACGTCCGCGTCAGCGGCCGTTACAGCGATGCCGAGCGCGGCGGCGAAAGCCTCGAGCAGGGCCAGGTACTGGTCGAATGGCGAATTGGCGAAAACAACCGCCTGATCGGTGAATTGCGCTACATCACCGAAAGCCATTACTACGGTTCCGGCACCGGCACGCTCGCGGCAATCAAGTACAGCCACCGTTTCGGCTCGTCGCTGGATGTCTACGGCATCGCACAGTTCACGTTGGATGATGACAACGGCGACTACGCAGAAAACGACGCCTATACCCTGGGTGCCCGCTACCTGTTCGGAAACCTGTCGTCCTTCGGTGCGGAAGTCAGCCACGGCGATCGCGGCAACTCCGCCACGGTAAACGCCGAGTACATGCTGACGCCGTTGCATACCCTGTATGCCGGCTACACGTATTCGACCGACACCACCGCGGGCGATCCGCTGTTCGGTCGCACCCAGCCCACCGGTTTGACGATGGGTCAGCGCTGGCGCATCTCGAACCAGGTCAACCTGTTCAACGAGAGCCAGTTCCTCAAGACGCGCGGCGAAAGCGGCATCGCCCATACCTTCGGCATGGATTTCTATCCGCGTGAAGGCTGGAATGTCGGTTTCACCTTGCAGAAGGGTGAACTGCAGTCGATCGGCTCTGACGGCGGCGGCGATTACGTGGCGCCGAGCAAGGGCACTGTCAGCAGCAACGATGCCTACTATGGCTACAGCGTCGATCGTCGCGCCATCAGCGTGAATGCGGGCCACACCTCGCCGTCCAGCCAGTGGAACAGCAAGCTCGAGTATCGCCACGACACCGGGTCCGAAGAACGCACCCAGTGGGTCAGTTCCAGCCGTCTGATGTTCAAGGTCAATCCGGACTGGCGCATTGCAGCGCGCTTGAACTGGAGCGATACCGATGACCGTTACGACCCGATCGCCAACGCCAAGTTCATTGAAGGCAATGTCGGTTTCGCCTATCGCCCGGTCAAGAATGATCGCCTGCAGCTCCTTGGTAAGTTCACCTACCTTTACGACCTGAGCAGCTTCGGCCAGGACTCCTTGTCCGAATACGACCAGCGTTCGAAGATCGTTTCGCTTGAAGGCATCTACCGCCTGAACAAGGAATGGGAAGTTGCCGGCAAGCTGGCCCACCGTAACGGCCAGGCCCGCATCGCCCGCGACACCGGTCCCTGGTTCGACAGCACTGCAGATTTCGCGGCCTTCCAGGCGCGTTACGAGCTGATGTACAAGTGGGACGCGTTGGTCGAGTATCGCTGGTTGAGCGTTGACCAGAACGACAGCGAGCGTCACGGCTGGCTGATCGGTGTCGACCGTCATGTCGGCGACAACTTCCGCGTTGGCCTGGGTTACAACTTCACCGAGTTCAGCGACAACCTCGCCGATCTCGACTATGACCACAAGGGTTGGTTCCTCAACCTGACCGGTACCTACTGAGTCCACTGCGGCACCCAAGAAAAACGCCCGGCTTGCCGGGCGTTTTTTTATGCCTGTCTTGCCCTGGGTTCGGGCCCGGATGCCGCTCGCTGCTATCAGCTCGCCGCCTCGAAACGATTGGCTGCAACATTTTTCCGCACCTTCAGCGGATCCCAGATCCGGCCGTTCATGGCGATATAGACACCCGCCGGCAGGGACTGCACGGCGCCTACCGCCGTGCCGATGTTGAACTCCGCATCCGAGCCGCGGAACCGCGCCGGATTCAGGGCGCCCGTCAGCACGATCGTCTTGTCGGGGACGGTTGCCAGGACACGCGCGGTCTCCACCATGGTGTCGGTACCGTGGGTCACCAGCACGTGCTTCATGGGTTGTGCCGCAATTGCCGCACGCAGCAGTTCCCGGTCATCCTGGTTGATATGCAGGCTGTCCTTGCGCAACAAGCCAATCACGCTGAAGCGAAACGCCACGCCGAGTTCCTGCAGGATTCGCCCGATCTGCGGCTCTCCCACCTGAAAGTCGGACTTGTCGTCGAAGTACACCTTGTCGATGGTGCCCCCGGTGGTGACGATCAACAGTTCTTCCATGTCGGGTGTCCGTCGGTTTGCGAGCGTTGATTATACGTTCGGCGGCGTTCCGTCCCGTCGCTTGAAGCGGGCGGACAGTCCGACCCAGTTC
>JAPLSI010000153.1 GCA_026398715.1 Gammaproteobacteria bacterium | reverse complement strand
GTTTTCCGGCGAACCGCAAACGCGCGAGGACCTCATCGAGATCCTGCGCGACGCCCAGGACAACGGACTGATCGGCGGCGACACGTTGAAGATGCTCGAAGGCGCCCTGGCGGTGTCCGAGCTGCAAGTCGGCGACATCATGCTGCCGCGATCGCAAATGGTTTCCCTGCCCGCCGACGCCGAATTCATGGACCTGATGAAGATGGTCGTGGAATCGGGCCACTCGCGCTTCCCGGTGCACGGCGACGACAAGGACGACATCCTCGGCATCCTGCTCGCAAAAGACCTCTTGCGCGGCATCGTTGCCGATGGCGGCCCCGGCCAGGTGCGCGAACTGTTGCGCCCCGCCGTGCTCATCCCGGAATCCAAGCGCCTGAACGTGCTGCTCAAGGAATTCCGCCTGTCGCGCAACCACATGGCCATCGTGGTGGACGAACACGGCGGCGTCGCCGGCCTGGTCACCATCGAGGACGTGCTGGAACAGATCGTCGGCCAGATCGACGACGAACACGATGAAGCCGAAGAAAGCACGCTGATCTCGGCGCAGCCCGACGGCCAGTTCGCCGTGGATGCGTTGACCCCGATCAGCGACTTCAATGAACAATTCGGAGCCGACTTCCCCGACGACGAATACGACACCGTCGGCGGCCTGGTCACCTCGGCCATCGGTCACCTGCCCGAGGCTGGCGAAGAGCTCGCGCTGGGCCGCTTCCACTTCCGCGTGGGTCGCGCCGACCGACGCCGCGTGCAGAGCTTCGTGGTCAGCGTCAATGCCGCCGAATAGGCGGTTGCGCATCATCGGGCTTCGCGTCCTGCTGCTGGCCCTTGCCTGGGCCGGCATCGCCGCGGCCACTGCCGCGCCGGGTCCTGCGGGCGCCGCCATCGCCGCCGGCACGCCGTTCGGCGTCGCCACGCCGCGCATCGGCGTGGTCACGATGGAACCGGGCAATGAGTTCTGGGAACGCTTCGGGCACGACGCGATCGTGGTGGAGGACGGCGACGCCGTCTCCTACAACTTCGGCTTCTTCGACATGTCCGAGCCGGGCTTCGTGCGCAACTTCATCCGCGGCCACATGCGTTATTACCTGGTGGCGCTTCCCCTGGCCGAGGACCTGGCCAGCTACCGGAGAGAGGGTCGCGGCGTCACCGTGCAGTGGCTCGACCTCGACCCGGCCCAGGCGCGCGAACTCGCGCAGGCCCTGGCCTTCAACGCGCGTCCCGAAAACGCTCGCTACCGCTACGACTATTACGCCGACAACTGCTCGACCCGCGTGCGCGATGCGCTCGACCGCGCGCTGGGTGGCGAGCTTCGCCGGCAGCTGACCGGCCGTTCGCAGGGCAATACCTATCGCAGCGAATCGGTACGCCTGGCCTGGCCCGCGAAATGGATGGCGTTCGGATTCCACTTGGGCATGTCCGGTTACGGCGATCGCCCCTTGTCGCGCTGGGAAGAAGCCTTCATCCCGATGCGCCTGCGTGATTCGTTGCGCGAAGTGCGCCGAAGCGACGGCCGGCCGCTGGTGTCGTCGGAACAGGTACTGCTGCCGCACGAGCTGCAGTTGCCGCCGGCCGAGGTGCCGCGCTGGAAGACGATCGCACTCTTCATCGGGCTGGCCGCCGCCTTGGCGACCGCCTGGCTGGGCCGTCGACAGCCGCGTCTTGTTGCGGCGTTGGCAATGCCGTACTGGCTGGTCAGCGGCGTTGCGGGCGTAGTGATGCTGTACCTGTGGGCCGCCACCGCGCACGTCGCCGGCCATGGCAACGAAAACATCCTGGTGCTCAGCCCGCTTTGCCTGCTGCTGCTGCCGGGCGGCTGGCAATGCCTGCGCGGGCACCCGGCGCCTCGCTGGTTCCGCATCGTGCTGTGGGTGGTCGCTGCCAGCGCCGCCATCGCGGGCTTCCTGAAGTTCCTTCCCTTCCGTCCGCAGGAAAACGTGGAATGGGTGTTGTTGTTCCTGCCGATGCACCTGGCGCTGGCGCGGACATTCGACCCGAAGCCGTGAATCGCGGATGATGCGCGGCATGGACAACAACAGCGCCACCGTGCCTTCATCGGGCAAGGCACCCTCCTCCGACCAGGTTCCCGGCTCGATGATGCGCAACCTCGCGTCCTATTCGGTGGACGGCACCCGGCTGGCGGATATTTCGCTGGAAGAGATCAGCGATGCGCTGGCCTCGAAGGACACCGGCTTCGTGTGGGTGGGCCTGTACCTGCCCGACGAGGCCCTGCTGTTCAAGCTGCAGGAAGAATTCGGATTGCACCCGCTGGCCGTGGAGGATGCACTGAAGGCGCACCAGCGGCCGAAGGTCGAACTCTACGGAGACTCGCTGTTCCTCGTGCTGCAGACCGCGCAGGTGGTGAAAGGGCACATCGAATTCGGCGAAACGCATGTCTTCATCGGCCCGCGTTACCTGCTTACCGTGCGCCATGGCGCGTCGCTGCCTTTCACGCCTGCCCGCGAGCGCTGCGAACGCAATCCCACGCTGATGCAGCTGGGGCCGAGTTACGGCCTGTACGCGGTGCTCGATGCAGTGGTGGACAACTACTTCCCGATCGTCGAGGAGTTCAAGGACGAATTGAACGAACTCGAAAAAGACATCTTCGCCGAGGACTATCGCCGCGAAACCATCCACCGCCTGTATGAGCTGAAGCGCGACCTCACCCAGATGCGGCTTGCGGTCTCGCCCATGCAGGACATGCTCAACCAGCTGATGCAGCTGTACCCGACCTTGATCCGCGACGAAGTGCGCGTGTACCTGCGCGACGTGCACGACCATGTGGTGCGCGTGAACGAAGCCACCGACACCATGCGCGAAATGCTGACGGCGGCCATGTCGGTAAACGTCTCGCTGGTGACCGTGGCCCAGGGCGAAATCGTGAAACGCCTGGCCGGCTGGGCCGCGCTGCTCGCCGCACCCACGTTGCTCACCAGCTGGTACGGCATGAACTTCGAGCACATGCCCGAACTCGCCGGCCGCTACAGCTACTGGGTGGTGATCGGCGTGACCGTCAGCATCTGCGGCGGCCTGTACGCGCTGTTGCGCAAGGCCCGCTGGCTCTAGCGCGTTATGCCGTGCTTGCCGGCGTAGGCGAACAATTCCAGGCGGCTTGAGACTTCTAGCTTTTCGTAGATGGATGCGATGTGGTTGCGCAGCGTGTGCTCGCTGATGTGCAGCCGCTCGGCGATGACCTTGCTGCCAGCCGCCGCATCGCTGCCGATTTCGGCGACGATCTGCCGCTCGCGCGGGGTGAGGCTCGCAATCTTGCGTTGTTCCGGGTTCTGGGCTTCGGCCGCCTTGTTGCGCGACAGCTCGAGGAAAATGCGACCGGTTGCGGAACGATCCAGCCAGATCTCGCCTTCGGATACTTTCTGGATCGCCTTGAGGATGGTTTCGGCGGACTCGCCTTTTTCCACGACGCCCATCGCGCCCGCCAGCACGGCGGCATCATGCACCGAGGAGTCGCGCGATCCGGTCAGCACCAGCACCCTGGCCTGCGACTTGGCAATGAGGTTGGGAATGGCGTTGATGCCGCTTTCGCCGCCCAGGTCGATGTCCAGCAGGATGATGTCGGGCTTGGCCTCGTCCAGCAGGCGCATGGCTTCGGCCGACGTGGTCGCCTTGCCGATGACGACCATGCGCGGGGATTCGCCCTCGATCAGTTTCTCCAGGCCCCACAGCACGCTGCGATGGTCATCGACGAGAAGAATCTTGATCTGGTTTTCGGCGGGGGGGCTGGGCATAGGCGGTTCGTACCACTCAAAGCGGGATGGTAATACGTACCATGGTATACCCCATCGAGTCGCGCTCCACCACGCACGCCCCGCCCAGCGACCGCGTCCGGGCGGCGATGGACCGGGGGGTGAAACCCGGCTCCTCGCCTTCCGGGGCGTCCGGGCTCTCGTTGGCGATCTCCAGCATCAGCCGGTTGCCCTCGCTGCGCATGCCCACGTAGGCCTGCTTGGCCTTGCTGTGGCGAAGGATGTTGCTCAGGCCCTCCGAGACGATCTGCAGCGCTGCGCCGGCGACCTGGGAGCTGACGGTCAGGTCGGTATCGCAGCGGACGTCCACTTCGATCCCGTAGAAGCGATGGTAGTGGCTGGCCTGGTCGCGAACCGCCAGCACCAGGGAATCGCCAGCCAGGCTGGTGTCTTCCTGCAGCGTGGTCATGTAGCGGCGCAGGTCGCGGATGGTGTTTTCGGTCATGCCCAGCAGCTCGCCCAGCCGGGGCGACAGCGGATTGTCGGGGCCGGCTTCGCGCGCCACCGCGTCCAGGCCAAGCTTCAGGCCGATATAGGGCTGGATGGTGGTGTCGTGGATGTCGAGCGATATCCGGTAGCGCTCGTGCTCGGCCGCCCGCGACACCAGTTCATCCATCAGCTGCATGCCCTCCACCACGTTCGAGATGGTGGTCATCAGCTGGCCGAAGAAATCCACGTCCACCTGTTCGAACGCGCGCCGGCCCACGGTCATGTAGACACGACCTTCCGTGCCGTCGCGCTGCGAATAGGGCACGGTCATGAAACTGGTCGTGTCGAGCAGGTTGGCCAGGACCTTGCACTGCTCGGCCATCGCGTTGTCGCGCGACAGCAAGCCCGAGCCCGACAGCCACCGTCGCCACGGCGGCATCTTTTCGTCGTAGCGCGCAGAAAACGTCTGCGGGAAACTGAGCAGGATGGCCGCGGTTTCCTGGGTGATCGCGCTGGGCAGCATGGCCTGGCCGCGCTTGCGCCCGGACGTGTGGTAGGTGAGGTAGATCGGCGGCGAGGTCGGCCGCTTCAACACCAGCACGCAGGCAGCGGCGGAGAAGAACTCGAGGGCGCGCTCGAGGTTGGTTCCGACGGCGTGGTCGTGGCCGAAGCGCGGGTTCCACTGGTTGTTGATTTCCTGCAGCAATCGCAGGCGCTGGCGGTGGGTCACTTCGTGCCCGCCCCAGTAGGCGATCATGTAGCCCAGGGTAAGCAGGTAGAAGGGCCGGACCACGATCATGTCCAGGTCGAAGGCCAGGCCACCCTGCGGGAAGGCAAGTACCGCGAGGCAGAACAATACGACCGACGCGAGCGTGACTCGCAGTCCTTCGGCGAATCCGCGTGAGAACGAAGCCACCAGGATGGCAAACAGGAACACGAAGAAGAACACGCTGCCGGTGCCCTGGGTAAGCGCTGCCAGGAAAGCCGAGAAGCCCACGTCCACCCAGTGTTCGTGGCGCGGCGGCAGCGTCAGCGACCGGCGGTTGGCGCGGAATACCAGCGCCCCGCTCCAGACGAAATAGGCAATGATCGACCCGTAGGTCAGGCTGACCAGGCGTCCGGGCTCGCTCGGGTCCAGGGTGATGATCAGCAGCGCCGACATCGCCAGGATGCAGCGCATCACGCCGATCATGCGCGAATCGACCGACCCGATCGGGAAGGCCGGGTCCGTGGTGCCGAGGGACAGCGCGTGCTTGTCGTGTGGCGTCATTGAAACCAGGCACCCAGGGTCGGATGGGCCGAAGTCTAACCCAGGGCCGGCTGGTAGAACTGCACTAGCACCCCGCACCGGGCCTCGGGCGGACCTACTAGAAGAAAGGTATTTTCCGCTCATGGGCGGGAGCCGGCCCGGGGTTAGATTCAGGCCCACGTAACCTGCCGGCACGCCGTCATGCCCCAGACCCACCGATCCGAAGAGCGCGTGAGCATGAAAGTGCCGGTGACCCTGCCTGGCGGCGTCACGGGCATTACCCGCGACATCAGCGCGTCGGGCATTTATTTCGAAACCGACAGCGAACCGGTGGGCGATTCGCCGCTGGCGTTTACGGTTGAATTCAAGAATGAGGTCGGGGTCGGGATGACCCTGCGTTGCCGCGGACAGGTGCTGCGCGTCGAACACCAGGGCAGCCGCGTGGGCGTAGCCGCGCGCATCCTGGAATCGAAGCTCGAGCCAGGCCGTCCGCAGGCCCAGGAAATCAGGAAGCTGGTCATAAGCGACGGATTCGCCGACAGCTTCTAGTACCGGGGAGGGAGGCGCCGAGCTTGTTCCAACAGACGCTGGGGAGCGTCGGAACCGGCGAAGCCGCCCATAACGGCAAAGGCCCGGAGGCGAACCTCCGGGCCTTTCTTTTTTGCGCCGAAGGCCCGGGGCGACTACCGCCAGTTGGCATGGCTATACTCGAACGCAGCCAGCGACAGGACTTCCCGTGACCGAAACAGCCCGCACCAACTTCGCCCACGGCGATTTCCTCGGCCACCCCAAAGGCGTCTACATCTGCTTCTTCACCGAGATGTGGGAGCGGTTTTCCTTCTACGGAATGAAGACCCTGCTGTTGCTGTACCTCACCAAGTACCACTTGTTCGGCGATACCGGCGGACTCAACCTGCTCGGCGCCTATGGCGGCCTGG
>JAPLSI010000039.1 GCA_026398715.1 Gammaproteobacteria bacterium | reverse complement strand
ATGGCCAACCTCCTGTGCGAACCCGCCCCTCGTCGCCCTTCAGCATCGCGCGCGAATTCGGCACGAACGACTCGAGTGCAGCCCGGCATCCGATGAAGATGCCGCCGGCTTGAATGGAGCGCACCCCAACAAACTGTGATGGCCTGCACAATCATTCTTGATTTGGACACAAACCGATCTTGATCCGAGCTTTTCCATCCGGTTGATGAAGTCGTACCCACGCTTGCTGGTGACGGGGGGCGGGTTCGCACAGGAGGTCGGCCATGGATGGCCGGCCGGTCGACTCTGAGTCCGCAGGAGCGGCTACGCCGAGTCGACCAGGGCGGACCCGCCCCCCGGCGCCAGCAAGCGTTGGCTATGGAGGACGTCTGCAAATAAGCCATAATCAGGGCATGAAAGATCCTCGTAGCCTGCTCGCCGATTTCCGTTCCCGCGTCGTCATCGCCCCGGCGCTGGCAGCGCGCGAGGACTGGTTGGCGCGCATCGACGCCATCGCCAAGGCGCTCGAGGCGCAGGCCTCCAAGATCGATCGGTTGCGCCAGGACATCGAGGACGCCGAGCACACGCGTGACGCCGCCAACCTCGCGCGCATGCGCGTGTTCGGCCAGCTCAACACGCTGCACAAGACGCTGACCGCCGCCACGCCCAATTACGAGGGCGAGAAGAACGGCGAGCCGCAGCACATCGCGCTGCGCCGGATCGAATGGCTGGCCAGTCGCGGCGGCACCGATCCCAACGCGGCGCTGGCGGCGAAGGAAGCCGAGATGGAAGCGCCGATCCCCGGCCAGGCCGTGCTCGAGGCGATCATCGCCGGCGAGCGTCGCTTCACCAAGGGGCAACTGGAGTTCAGCCTGTCCGAAGCCATCGTGCTTACCAACTGGGAACTGACCCCGCTGGAAATCATGGAAAAAGGCGAGCCCTGGCTGGCCGCACTCATCCTCAAGAACCACTCCGCGCCGGCCAACGATTACTAAGCGCCGCGCCTCAACGCGGCGACAGGAAATCCCGCGCCAGCCGCGCCTTGTCCACCCGGCGCATGGTGTCTTTCGCCATTTTCCCCAGCACCGCCACCGCCTGCGGCGTCGCCACATCGATGCCCAACGCCGCCTCGCGCGGCCAGTCACCGTCCAGGTGCAGGTAGCGATCGCCCAGGCGGTCTTCCACCATTGCCTGCGCGTGTTGTTGCTGCACCGAGATCAGCGTGAGTATCAGCCGGCCTTCCGACAGCCAGTCCACCGCGCCATCGCGTTCGCTTACTTTCGAGGTGGGGGCGTAGCGCGCGGTGCCGGTGCCAATGGACAGCATGTGCATGCGCGCCGCGGGGATGCCCATGAAGTGTTCGGCCTCGTGCAGCGCCACCTGGTCGGGCGCCACCGCGAACATGCCGCCGTCGGCATACAGGTAGCGGCCGATGCGCACCGACGGAAAATACGACGGCGCCGCGCTGGTGGCCATCGCGACGCTTACGGCATGGCGCTTTTCATCGCCGCGCGAGCCCGGCCCGTGCGGCGTCTTGAAGATCTTGGTCTGGCTAAGCGTGATGTTGGTGGCCGGAATCACCACCGGGTGCAGCGCCTCGCCCAGGGTTGCGCGGCCCAGGTGTTCGACCAGCGCGTGCCGCAGTGCATTGCCGTCGTACTTGGGGCCCATCACCGATCGGGTCAGGTCGCGCAATTTGCCGATGGTGCCGGTGGCCAGGCCGCGCTTGGAAAAAATATCGGTGCCGTGGCGCAGGAACAATTCGCGCAGGTCCCACATCGGCATCTCGAAGGCCAGCGCATTCGCCAGCAGGCCGCCCACCGACGTGCCCGCGATCAGGTCGAAGCGCCGGCCCAGCGGTTCGCCGGCCATCTCCTCCAGCTCGGCCAGCACGCAGGCGGTATACAGGCCCAGGTAGCCGCCGCCGGCCAGTGACAGGATCCGAAACGGCTGGTCGGGGGCGGATCGGGCGGTAAGGTCGGCCATGGGGCCAGAAGTTTGCCACGGGACGCCAGACTGCGCCTTAACGCGCCGGCGCGATTGACCCGGATCAATGCAGGCCGGCGCCATGGGTCTAGAGTTCTGATTAAACCCCACCAGGAGTCCGCCATGATTCGCGAGATCTTCGTTCCCTTGCTGCGCAGCTCTAGCGACAGCGCTGCGCTGGATGCCGCCATGGTCCTGGCCCGGGCCCACAAGGCCCACGTCACCAGCCTGGTCACGCTGGAGCACCCGATGCCCCTGGTCACCGAGTTCGGCTACGTGCCCATCGAGGCCAGCCAGCGCCAGCTTGACGAAGCGCGCGCCGCCGCCGAGGCCCTGGCAGCGCGCACCCGCGCGCAGCTGGCCCAAGAAGACGTCACCAGCGAAGTCCGCGTCACCGAAGTGATGCTGCTGTGGAGTGAAGAAACCACCGCACTGCATGCGCGCCATTGCGACCTGACGGTGATGGGCGGGCCGGACCCGCAGGACGCCTCGCCGCACTTCGCCCTGAACTTCAAAACCCTGCTGATGAACTCCGGTCGCCCCGTGCTGATCGTCCCGCAAGGCGCGAAGGTCAGCGCACCGGCGCGCCGGGCGGTCATTGCCTGGAAGCCCACCGCCGAAGCCGCGCGCGCCGTGCATGAAGCCTTGCCCTTGCTTGCGGCAAGCTCGCAGATAGACGTGCTGATGATCGACCCGCAAGTTGCCGAAGGCCGGCATGGCGAACAACCCGGCGCCGACATCGCCCGCCACCTCGCGCGGCACGGCCTGACCGTGAACGTGGTCGCCTTGCCGCGTGAAGGCCGCAGCGACGGCGTCGCGATCCTGCGGCACGTGCAGGACGTGGGCGCCGACCTGCTGGTGATGGGCGGCTACGGCCACGCCCGCTGGCGTGAAGTGGTGCTGGGCGGCGCGACCCGCAGCATCCTGGAGGGCGCGCGCACGGCGGTGCTGTTCTCGCACTAAGGCGCGTTACCATGCGGAACCGGGCACTGGCGGATTGTTCCCGCCGGGCCCCGATCCGACAGGAAGACACCCGTGCGCCGAGTCACCCGCAACACGCCCACCCTGCTTGCCGCCGCGTTGCTCGCCTGCCTGGTATCGATGCCGATCGCGTCGGCCGGTACGCCAGGCGATGCTGAAAACATCGCCCGCAGTTTCCTGCAGAAAAACCAGCGCAGCCTCGGGCTGGACGCGGCAGACCTGCGCGAGCTGACCATCAGCGCCAATGTGCCCGGCACCGCGCGCGGCATGCGCCATGTCTACCTGCAGCAGAACGTGCGTGGCATCCCGGTGTGGAATGCCGTATTCACCGTGAACGTCGCTGGCGACGGGTCGGTCATCAATCCGGGCAACCGCTTCTTCAATCGCCTCGCCGCGCGCACTGCGGGCCAGTCGGTGCGCCGCAATCCGGTGCAGGCCGCGCAGGTGGCGGCGGGCTTCATCGACCTCAGGCTCAAGCAGCCCATCCGCGCCACCGCCAACCACGGCGGGACGCGCCAGAAGCACACGCTAAGTACCGGCGGTGTGGCGTTGCGCCCCATCGAAGCCGAGCTCGTCTGGTATTACGCGCAGGACATCGACCAGTTGCGGCTGTCGTGGCGGCTGCAGATCGAAAGTTCCAGCACGCATCACTGGGATGTCTTCGTTGATGCAGTGAATGGCGAACCCCTGGCCGCGAAAGACCGTGTCATCCATGAAACCTACAGCTCCATCGCCGCCGCAACCGCCAGCGCGAACGCCGGCCCGGGTGCGATGGCCATGCTCAATTCCACGGGCGCGCTGGTTGCCGCATCGCCGGAGGCGCCGCCAGCCTTTCCGAACATCGACGGCGCCACGTACACGGTCTATCCCTATCCCTTCGAGAGCCCCAGCGATGGCGGCCGCCGTTCGGTCACCGGCGCGGCCAGTCCCGCCGCGTCGCCGTTCGGCTGGCACGACACCAATGGCGCGGCCGGTCCCGAGTCGACGGTGACGCGTGGCAACAACGTGCGCGCCTATTCCGACACCGATGGAAACAACAGCGTCGACGCCGACAGCGAAGTCGATGGCGGCGGCACGCTCACTTTTTCACCGGCGATCCTGGCCGGGCAGGAGCCGGCCGCGTACAAGGACGCCGCGGTCGTCAATCTTTTCTACTGGAACAACATCGTCCACGACATCATGTACGGCTACGGTTTCAATGAGGTCTCGGGCAACTTCCAGTTGAACAATTTCGGCAAGGGCGGCTTCGAAGGCGACCAGGTGCGAGCCGAGGCACAGGACGGCAGCGGCACCGACAACGCCAACTTCAGCACCGGGCCGGACGGCGAAGCGCCGAGGATGCAGATGTATCGCTGGCTGTATCCGTTCCCGAACGTGGTCAACGTCAGCGCGCCGGCTTCGGCCGTTGGCGCTTACATTTCCACGGCAGCGGGTTTCGGCCCGTTGTATTCGGCCACTGGCCCCAAGGCAGGAAGCCTGGTGCTGGCCAACGACGGCACCGGCGTCACCAGCGACGGTTGCGAGGCGCTGGTTGCCTTCCCCGCGGGCGCCATCGCGATGATGGACCGCGGTTCGTGCACCTTCGCGGTCAAGGTCAAGAACGCGCAAGACGCCAGCGCCATCGCCGTGGTGATGGTCAACAACATCAGTGGCGAACCGATTGCCATGGGCGGCACCGATGCCACCATCACCATTCCGTCGGGCATGATCAGCCTGGCCGATGGCAACAAGCTCAAGCCGCATTTGCCCGCCACGGCCACCGCGCAGACCAATGGCAGCCCGCCGCCGCAACGCGACTCCGACCTGGACGCCAGCGTCATCGTGCACGAATACGGCCATGGCATTTCAAACCGCCTGACCGGTGGCCCCAACAACACCTCGTGCCTGGCCAATGCCGAGCAAATGGGCGAGGGCTGGAGCGACTGGTTCGCGTCCACCTTTACCGCGCGACCGTCCGATGTGGGCAGCACACGACGCGGCGTGGGTAGTTACCTGTACTACCAGCCGATCACCGGCACCGGCCTGCGCAACACACCCTACAGCACCGACATGGCGATCAATCCGGCCAATTATCTCGCCGTCGCCAACACCACCAGCACCAGCTCGCCGCACGGCATCGGTTATGTGTGGAACAGCATGCTGTGGGAGGTGTACTGGAACCTCGTCAATCGCTACGGCTTCAATCCCAACCTCTACCAGGGCTGGAACACGGGCGGCAACAACCTCGCGATGCAACTGGTGATGGACGGCATGAAGATGCAGCCCTGCAGTCCGGGTTTCGTGGATGGACGCAATGCCATCCTTGCCGCCGACACCGCGTTGACCGGCGGCGCCAACACCTGCGAGATCTGGCGCGGCTTCGCCAAGCGCGGCCTGGGCGTCAGTGCCAGCCAGGGCGATACCAACAACCGCACCGATGGCGTGCAGGCCGTTGATTTGCCGGCCGCGTGCACCGCGGCCGTATTCGGCGGGTTCCAGGCGCCGATCGCTGCCGCGCCCGCGCTGAACCAGGTCTATGTGCCGACCACGAATACCATTGCGCTGCAGTTCTCGGTATCGGGCCTGGTCAATCCGCTCGTCATCGACACGCAGCAGGTCCATTGCGCCACGCTCGAACCGACCAGCGCGGCGCCGACGGCACTGTCGTCGGCAACGGGCCTGCAGAAAAACGGCAACAACTACTCGATCGACTGGCGTCCCGCCAAGGCCTGGGCCGGCACTTGCCGCGCAGTCACCTTGCGCATTCCGGCCGCCAGCAATCCGGTGGCGTATTTCCGCTTCGACGAAACGGTGCCGCAAAAAGTAAATCGTTAACAGGGGCGTTTGAATGGCAAAGGTACTGAAGCTGGCGGCGTTTTCGGATGGCGAAAACGGCGGCAATCCGGTGGGCGTGTATGTGGACCAGGTGCATCCGGACGATGCGCAGATGCAGCGCCTCGCCACCGAGGCAGGCATGCCGGAGACCATCTTCGCCATGCCCGTCGCCGGCGGCTTCCGCGTGCGCACCTTCACCCCGGTGTCGGAAGTGGGTTTTCGCGGCGACGCCACCATTGCGCTGGGCGCGGTGCTGGCCATGCGCGAAGGCGACGGCTTGTTCGCGCTGACCCTCAACGACGGCCGCATCTTCGTCGAAGGCCGCAGCGAGGGCGAAGGTTATGCCGCCAGCCTGCAGTCGGCGCCGACCAAAAGCGGCGCCGCGCCCGGCCCGCTGGTCGAGGCGGTGCTGGAAATCTTCGACTTCGGCAAAGTGGACCTGCATCCGCGCATTCCCGCCGGGCGCGCCAACGCCGGCGACGACTACCTGCTGATCGGCCTGGCCAATCGCGAGGCGCTCGTCGCCCGCGCCTACGGCCTGGCCGCTTGCCGCATGCTGATGTCGGCCGCGGGCCTTGCCGCCGTCGTGCTGGCGTGGCCGGAAAACCTGCGTCGCTTCCATACCCGCAACCCGTTTACCTCGGCCGCGCAATTCGAGGACCCGGCCACCGCTTCCGCCGCCGCCGCGCTGGGTGGCCGGCTGCGCGACCTCAAGTGGCCGCACGGTGGCAGCATCGAGATCATCCACGGTGAGGAATCCGGGCACAGCGCCCTGATCCGCGCCGATATCCCGGAAGAAAAAGGCAGCCCGATCCGCATCTCGGGACAGGCGCGATTCATCGACTGAAGGCATACAATCTTCCGCACCGGATGCAGGGGGCGACCACATGGCCACCAGTGCGCAAGTGCAGCGGATCGCGGCGTTTTCAGACGGCAACGTGGGCGGTAATCCCGCCGGCGTGCTCATCAGCGACAGCCTGCCCGATGTCGCCGAAATGCAACGCATCGCCGCCGACATCGGCTTTTCCGAAACCGCGTTCGCCGCGCCGCAAAACGGCGGCTGGCGCGTGCGCTATTTTTCGCCCGAATCGGAAGTGCCGTTCTGCGGCCACGCCACCATCGCCCTGGGCGCGGCGCTGGCGATGCAGAAGGGCGACGGCATTTTTTCGCTGGCCCTGAACGACGCGAAGATCACCGTGGAAGGCCATCGCGACGGCGATCGCTTCAGCGCCGCGCTGCAATCGCCGCCCACGCGCACCTCGGTGATGCCCGCGCCGCTGGTGGACGCGATGCTCGACCTGTTCGGCTACACCATTGACGACCTCGACCCGCGCTTCCCGGTGTGTCGCATCCACGCCGGCGCCGACCACCTGGCGCTGGTGCTCAAGTCGCGCGAAAAACTGGGCGCGATGAAGTACGACCTCGCGGCCGGGCGCGCGCTGATGAATCTTGCCGGGCTGGTGACCGTGGTCATCGCCTGGCCGGAAACCGACCAGCGCTTCCACACGCGTAATCCGTTTGCGTCGGGCGGCGTTTACGAAGACCCGGCCACCGGCGCGGGCACGGCGGCGTTCGCTGCTTACCTGCGCGACATCGGCTGGCCGCACGGTGGCGCGATAGACGTGGTGCAGGGCGAGGACATGGGCAGCCGGTCGTTGCTGCATGCCGACATTCCCGCCGAACCTGGCAGTTCCATCCGCGTCTCGGGCAGCGCGCGCCTGATGTAAAGTCCTCGGCACATGGCCGACGCGTTCAAGAACCTGATCAATGCCGCGCGCGTGCGCGAAGCCGGCGAACACCTCGCGCGCAGCTGGCCGGGTTTCAATCGCGCCGCCTTCGAAAAACAGGCGCTGTACAAACTCGACACGCTGGAACTGAAGGCGCGCGCCATGCAAGTGGCCGACGCGCTGGAAGCCGCGCTGCCGGATGATTTCCACCACGCCGCGCAAGTAATCGAAAACGCGCTGGGCCCGGCCGGCGAGGGTGACGGCCTGGGTTTCGCCAGCGACCACCAGGGCCTGGCCGGCTGGATCTGCTGGTCGCTGGGCGAGGTAATCGCACGCCGCGGCATCGCCCATCCCGCGCGCGCCTTCGATGCATTGCATGCAATCACGCAGCGCTTCAGCGCCGAGTTCGCAATCCGACCGCTGTTGTTGGCGCATCCGCAACAAGGCGTCGCGATCCTGATGCGCTGGTCCAGCGACGCCAGCGCGCACGTGCGGCGGCTGGCCAGCGAAGGCAGCCGCCCACGCCTGCCCTGGGGCGTGCAGCTCAAGCCCTTCATCGCCGACCCGACGCCCATGCTGCCGCTGCTGCGCGCACTGCAGGATGATGACAGCGCCTACGTGCGGCGCAGCGTCGCCAACCATTTGAACGACATCGCCAAGGACCATCCGACCATCCTGGCCGAGTGGCTGCAAACGCATTTGCCCGACGCCAGTGCGGAACGCCGCGCGTTGCTCAGGCACGCCAGCCGCACCTTGATCAAGAAAGGCCACCCGGCCGTGCTGCAGGCCTGGGGCATCGGCGGCAAGTACAAGGGCGACGCCACGTTGAAGATTTCGCCGAAGCGCGTGCGCATCGGCGACGCCATGCAACTGACGCTGGAATTGAAATCCATCGCGCGCAGCAAGCAACGCCTGGCCGTGGATTACGCCGTGCACCATGTAAAGGCCAACGGCAGTACCAGCGCGAAAGTCTTCAAGGGCTGGCAGCTGGAACTGGCGCCTGGCGAAACCCGAACGCTTGCGAAAAAACATTCACTCAGGCCCATCACCACCCGGCGCTATTACCCGGGCAAGCACCGCATCACCGTGCAGGTGAACGGCCGCGACGTCGCCGAGACCGTGTTCACGCTGGGTGCTTAGCGGTACTGACGCGTAGCCCGGATCAATGCTCCCCGCGCACCGGCTTGGGCGCGTGCGCCATCAGCCTGTCGGTCCAGGCAATGCCGATCGCCGACAGGATGAAGATGGTGTGGATGATGGTCTGCCACATCACGCCGGTCGGGGTGACGATGGTGCAGGTCCTGCCCTTGAAGCCGGCCTCGCGCATCGCCTCGATCGCGGCCATGCACTCGGGCGTGCCGACCAGCGGCAGGCCGCCCAGGGCGCCGGCTTCGATGAAGGTCTTCAGCAGGTGGATGGACGAGATGCCGATAATCGCCATCGCCAGCTTCACCTTCAGCACGCTGGCGTTGACGTGGCTCAGCCACTCGGGCTGGTCGGGGTGGCCTTCCAGGCCCAGGCGCGAAACGAAGGTCTCGTAGCCGCCCACGATCACCATCATCAGCAGGTTGCTGATCATCACCACGTCTATCAGGCCCAGCACGATCAGCATGATTTCCTGCTCGCCGTAGCTGGTGGCGCCCAAAATCAGGTGCCAAAGCTCCTTCATGAACAACACCACATACACGCCCTGTGCAACGATCAGGCCGAGATAAAGCGGCAACTGCAGCCAACGTGACGAGAAAATCAGGGCAGGCAACGGGCCGAGGCGGGGCGAGACGGGGTTGGGCATGGGATGGCTCGTCATTCAGGACAGCCGGCAGTTTACAGCGGACCCGGGCTCCGGCCAGCCATCGGGCCGCCGCTGGTCGGTTGTAACCGGTTTTTGCTGCAAAGCAGCTATCCAAGTGCCCAAAGTCCCTATAAGGTGTGGCGGCGTTCGCGGTTTTCAGGGGGCCGATGGCGATGAAATCATCGCTGCTGCCTAATTTCTTGTTTCACTCAGGGGAATTCAAAAGCATGCGTATCAAACTTCTCACCCTCGCCCTCGGCGCCGCCGTGGCCCTTCCGATGTCCGCCTCGGCCACGCCGATGGGCAACGGCGCTGAAAACGCCAAGTCTCCGACACCCCCGCAGAAAAGTCGGCCGCCTATGGTTGCCCGACCGGCCGCGACACCTGCAAGAGCGGCCCGAACGCCGCCGGCCTCGATCCGATCACCAACACCTCCGGCGCGGGCGCCGTGTCGGGCGCGCAGATCCAGGCGCAGATCGACGTGCTGAATGCTGCCTACAACGGCAAGGGCTTCCAGTTCACGCTGGCCGGCTCCGACACCACCGCCAACAACACCTGGTACACCGTGGGCTACGGCACCACTGCCGAGACCCAGATGAAGTCAGCCCTGCGCAAGGGTTCGGCCGACGACCTGAACCTGTATGCCGCCAACATCGGTGGCGGCCTGCTCGGTTGGGCGACGTTCCCGTCCAGCTATGCTGCCAGCCCGTTGAAGGACGGCGTGGTCATGCTGACCGCATCGATGCCGGGTGGTTCGGCTGCCCCGTACAACCTGGGCGATACCGCCACGCACGAAGTCGGCCATTGGCTCGGCCTGTACCACACCTTCCAGGGTGGCTGTAATGGCAGCGGCGACTACGTCTCCGACACCCCCGCAGAAAAGTCGGCCGCCTATGGTTGCCCGACCGGCCGCGACACATGCACCAGCGGCCCCAACAAGGCTGGTATCGATCCGATCACCAACTTCATGGACTACACCGACGACGCGTGCATGTACCAGTTCAGCGCTGGCCAGGCGACGCGTACCCAGGGCCAGTGGACCGCGTACCGCGCCGGCAAGTAATGCCGAACTCGCAACGCAAGCAACAACCGAAGGGGCGCCTCGTGCGCCCCTTCGTCTTTGTGTGTGTCGTCGTGGGACTGCTGGGATGTACCGCCATGGCCGCACAAGAAAGCCCGATAACCGACGCTTCGACGCAAGCGGAAGCCTCGGCGCCAACGGGCCGCCTGCGGCCTTCGCCGTCGCTCGCCTGCGACCGTAACAACCTCACTTCCTATTCCGGTGTCGTCAGCGGCTATCGCGTCGATCCCGACAACACCCATTTCGAAATCAGCACCGACGAAGACACCGTCGAGGCGCTTGCCGTGGACCAC
Source organism: Gammaproteobacteria bacterium (assembly GCA_026398715.1). Next base: position 9,262 of record JAPLSI010000039.1, on the reverse strand, counting down.
GACGGGCAGGCCGACGGCCGCGCGCATTACCTGCTGTGGGGCGCGCCCTTCACCGCTGCGGATTTCGCGCAGATCGAAAAATCGCCCGGCGTCCTGGTCGATGGCATCCGCGCCGTAGCCTGGGTGTGTGACGACGGCAAGACGCCGCCCGTCATCGACTGGCAGCCCAAGCGCGATTAAGGCCGGCGATTGAAGCCGGCGCGATTGAATCCGGCGCGATTGCAGCCGGCGACTAGGCGCGTTCCCGCAATCCCTGGTTGATCGATTCTACCAGCGCCGCGGCATTCCACGGCTTCGACAGGAAATCATGCAGGTCTGCTTCGCGCCTGGCGCGATCCACCGCGGCCGACTCGGCCTGGCCCGACAGCATGATCTTCACCACCGACGGAAAGCGTTCGTGCGCCTTGATCAAAAACTCGTCGCCCTTCATGCCTGGCATCAGCCAGTCCGACACGATCACCAGCAGCGTGTGTCCGTCCAGCGCCAACTCGTCCAGCAACTCCAGCGCCTCTTCCGCGCTTTCGGCCCCGTCGATGTGGAAGTCGCTGCCAAATGCGCGCCGCAATTGGTCCTTCAATGCCGTCAACACGATGATCTCGTCGTCAACGCACAACAGCACGCCCTTTTCCATCACTCCACTCCTGCAATTGGCAAACTGACGGTGAAGGTGCTGCCGCGGCCGACTTCGCTTTCGACAAAGATCTTGCCGCCATGTTTCTCGATGATCTTGCGAACGATGTCCAGGCCCAGGCCGGTGCCTTCGCCGGCCGGTTTGGTCGTGAAGAAGGCATCGAAGATCCGTGCGCGCACCTCCGGCGTCATGCCGCAGCCGGTATCGGTCACCGACACCAGCGCGTTTTCGCCGTCGCGGCGCAGGCCCAGGGTCAGGTTGCCCTTGTGGTCCATCGCCTGCAGCGCGTTGTGCACCAGGTTGGTCCACACCTGGTTGATCTCGTCGGGCAGGCAACGAACGAGGGGCAGGTCATCAAAGTGCCGCGCCAGCTCGATGCCGTGCTTGATCTGGTTCTGGTAGATGGTCAGCACCGTCTCCAGGCCTTCGCGCAGGTCCGACTCCGTCCACACCTGCACGCCGCCGAAGCGCGAGAAGGACTTCAGCGCAAAGATGATCTTGGCGACGCGGTCCACCGCCGTGTTGATGTTGTCGGCATTGGTGGTGATGGTAGCGATGCCGTGCGCCGTGTCCAGGATGCGATCGACGGCGGGGTGGCGGAGCAGGGGCAGCATCGCATCCACGTCGGTGTGCGATTGCAGTTGCACCAGCAGGCCGGCGCGATGGCGCGCCTGCGCCAGGCCAAGCGACTCCAGCCGCTCCGTTACTTCGCGCACGATGGTGCGCTCCTCGCGCGTGCTCAGCACCGCCTTGGACTGGCTGGCGCGCTTCAAAAGATCACTGAAATGCACGCGGTGTTCGGCGTCCAACTCGTCAAGCAGCCCCGGCAGCCCCAGCAAGGCGCTGTCGAGCGCTTCCGAAATGTTCCGCCCGCTCGACTTGATCGCGCCGATCGGCGTGTTGATCTCGTGCGCCACGCCGGCGATCAGCTGGCCCAGCGCCGCCATCTTCTCCGAATGCACCAGGTGCGCTTCGGCTTGGTGCAGGTCATGCAGCGACTGCGCCGCCTGCGCACGCGCGGTTTCAGCGGTGGCATAGGCGTCGGCGTTGGCCAGCGCAATCGCGGCGTAGGCCGTCGCCGACCGGAACACCTCCAGGTCGCGCTCGTGGTATGCATCGGCCGCGTGGCTCTGCACCGTTACCACGCCGATGCGCCGGCCGTTGGCGATCAAGGGGCGGAACACCGCGGAAAGTATTGGCGCGCTCTCCTCGATATTGGTGGCGGTAGGCGCGCTGCCCAGCTGCGAGTCGTTGAACAAGGTCAGTTCGCGATCTTCGCGAAACGTCAGCACCGCCAGCGATGTCGGATGGTCCAGCGGATACGAGTTGGCGGAATCCACCACGCCGTCCTCGATGTAATAGATGTAATCGAGCGAGTCGCCCGATGGCGACAGCAGCGCCACGCCGAAGGCGTCCATCGGCAGCAGCGCGGCGAAATGTTTTTCCATCGTCTTGCAGATGGCACGCGCATCCAGGCTACCGGTCAGGTCCTTGCCGATGTCGCCCAGCAGCCGCAGGGTTTCGGCCGATGCGGCGAGTTCGTCGTTGGCCTGCTTCAGCGCGATGTTCGATTGCCAGCGCGCGACGATGGCGGCCACATGGCTGGCCACGTAGTTCAACAGGTCCAGGTCGGCCTGCGTGTAGGCGATGTCCGCGCTGTAGCTTTGCACGATGATCAGGCCGTACACCCGGTCCTGCGCGATCAGCGGCGCGCCCATCCAGCTGTTGAAATCCACCACGCCGCGCGGCGCCTTGATGTCGCCGCTGGCCACCAGCGCCTCGAACTGCGGATGGTCCAGCAGCCAGGGCTTGCGGCTGCGGATCACCAGGGACGAGATGCCCATGCCGAAGGGAAAGGTCTCGGGTACTTCGTTCGGGTCTTCGTCCACCAGGTAGTGCTGGCGGATCAGGCCCTGTTCGGCGTCGTAGTCGGCGATGATGAAGTTGCGCGCGTACATCAGCCGCCCGACGATCTCGTGCAGGCGCACGTAGTGTTCGTGCTGCGGGCTGTCGGCCGCCGACAGCGCGGCTATTTCATACAGGGCGCGCTGCAATTCCTCCGCGCGCCGGCGTTCGGCCAGTTCTGTCTCCAGGCTGGCGATGCGTTCGGAAAGCTGGGCGGTCTCGTCAAGCAACTTCCAGTTCCACCCGGTTGCGGCCGGCACCCTTGGCGCGGTACAGCGCCGCATCGGCGCGCGCCAGCAGGTGGGCCGCGGTGTCGTCCAGCCGGTACGATGCGATGCCGAAACTCGACGTCACCTGGCCCACGCCGTGGAAATGATGCGCGGCAATCGCCTCGCGCAACTTCATGGCCGCGCGCAGGCTGGCCGCGGCATTGCTGTGCCGGCACACCACCACGAATTCCTCGCCGCCCAGCCGCCCCAGCGCATCGGCATCGCGCGTGTTTTCGCGCAGCAGCTGCGCCATCGTCATCAGTACCCGGTCGCCAACGGCATGGCCGAAGCTGTCGTTCACCCGCTTGAAGTGGTCGATGTCGAGCATGATGATGGACACGTCCACCTTGTAGCGGCGGGTGCGAATCAGTTCCTCGTCCAGCAATTCATCCAGCTTGCGGCGGTTGTACAGGCCGGTCAGCTTGTCGGTGACCGACAGCACCTCCAGCAGGCGGTTCTTTTGCACCAGTTCCTCGGTGCGCGCGGCCACGATCTCCTCGAGCTCGGCATTCATGCGCCGCAGCTCTTCGTTCTGGCGGATCAGGTCGCGTTCCTGCCAGTAGGCGCGCACCGCGGCGCGCACCGTCAGCACGATGTCGTCGTTGAGGAAGGGCTTTTCCAGGAAGCGATACAGGTTGGCGTCGTTGATGGCGCGCTTCACCCCGGACATGTCGCTTTGCCCGGTCAGTAATATCTTGACCGTGTTCGGGGACTTTTCATGCAGCTGCACCAGCAACTCGTCGCCGCGCAGCCCGGGCATCATGAAGTCCGAAATCACCAGGCCCAGCTCGTGGCCCTGGGCGCGCAGGTCGGCCTCGATCTCCAGCGCCTCTTCGCCGCTTTCGGCGAACTCCACCTGCAACTCCGGGCCGAAGTGGCTCGACAACATGCTGCGCAGCGCGTTCAGCACCGTCGAGTCGTCGTCCACGCACAGGATGATGCTGTTGTTCTTCAAGGCCCCGCCGAGGGTTGGAGTTACCCGGCTACAGATAAGCATGCCCGGGCCGGGCCCAAGTGTGAGTTGCGTCGGCAAATTTGAAGGAAAGGGCGTGTTTTGCGGGAAATACCCAGACGCTGCGTACTGCTTCCTGCCCTTCGTTCAGGCCGATGCTTCGCCTGATGCCGCCGAAGGATGATTGAAAAGTCCCAAATTGGGACTACACTCCCCGGATGCGGATCATTGCCCTGTCCACCTTGAAGGCGTACTGGGCCGGCCGACCCGAGCGACAGGATGTGGAGCAACCGGCCTTGGCTTGGTATCGGGATGTGCTCAACGCCGATTGGGCAACTCCAGCAGCGGTAAAGGCCCAGTTTGGTACGGCCAGCATCCTCAGGGATGGGCGAGTGGTCTTCAACCTGGGTGGCAACAAGTACCGATTGGTCGTTTGGATCAATTATCCGCATCGCGTGGTTTATGTCCGTTTCATCGGCACCCACAAGCAGTACGACGCCATCGACGCGCAATCAATCTAGGTGACACGGAGCACGCAATGAACATCAAACCCATCAAGACGCGGGCAGACTATAGGGACGCACTGAAAGCGGTTGAGTCCCTGATGGGCGCGCGCGCAAACTCGCCCGAGGGCGATCGGCTTGACGTGCTGGTGACCCTGATCGAGGCCTACGAGCGCAAGCATTTCCCCATGGATTTGCCGGATGCCGTCGAGGCCATCAAGTTCCGGATGGAGCAGCAAGGGCTGACAGCCAAGGATCTGGAGCCGCTGATCGGACGAAGCAACCGCGTCTACGAAGTGCTTAACCGCAAGCGGGGACTGACCCTGGCCATGATCAAGAAGTTGCATCTTGGGCTGGGAATACCGGCTGAGAGCCTGCTCAAGCAAGCCGCCCGGGCCGCCTGAACGGCACGCAACTCCGACCGCGCTGTGTGCGTAAGCGCACCGAGCCGAATCGGTGAACCCGGCATCCTGCCACCTGGTCAAGGAAGACCAGCGTCATGTCTGTGAGGTGCCCGCAAGGATGCGGGCGAAGATCGACCGCCCCCTCGCCCGGGGCGGTTTTTTTTTGAAGGTGGATGCTTCGGATCTGCTGGCAGGCTTGGGCGCATGCTGGTGAACGAACAGACGCAAAGCCAGGCCGAACACACCGGCCTGTTTTTCGAAGCCGCCACGAAAGTCACCTTCATCGGCAGCCCCACCGCCGGCGCCAATGCCGACGGCCGCCAACTGCAACGCATCGGCATCGTGCCCGACCTTCTGGTGCAGCCGACCATCGCCGGACTGGCGGCGGGTCGGTTACAGCGCGGAATTCAAACCCAGGTGCTGCACGAACGGATCGAAATCCCGGTCACCGAAAAGTAGCGGCATGCCGTTGTTGATGCATCGTGTCGCGATGACCACATCGATGGTCTTGCGCACGGTGATGCCCAATGACCGAAGCGAGCGAAAGTTCTTCGCCGCCTGGATGGCAATGTCGCGGCCGCCCAGGTCGATGATTACCAGGGATGTCATCAATCTGCGTGCCTGGTTGAATTCTCGCTCGTCACTGAATCCTTGCAACACCTCGGTCAGGATCAAATCGCCTACTGCCAGAGGCTCCTTGCCCAGAAGCGCATCCAGCAAATCCGTCTGCGGGTTGGCACGGCCGCGGAAGTAATCGATCCAGACACTGGAGTCGACCAGGATCATTTATCGAGCCGCATCGCTTCAAGGTCACCCTGCCAATGCAGCTTGCCGCGGAAGCGCTTGATCTGCTCCTGCTGCCGCAAGCGCAACAGCGTCCGCAGCCCCAGCTCGACCACTTCCCGTTTCGTACGCAGCCCCGTCGCGCGCAGGGTGTCCTGCATCAGCTTGTCGTCAATCACGATGTTGGTTCGCATGATGTGTACGCCGGAAAGATTTCATACACATCATAGTCCTGGCCTGTCCTGATTGCGAGGCTAGCGCCGCCGGCGGTCGGCGTCTGTCAGGAAATGCCAGCCACCTAGCCCCGCGCCCCGCCCTGCGCTACTGTGACGCGGGGCTGCCGCACGGGCGCCTGGGATCCAGGGGTTTCAATGTCCGACCAAGGCGCCATCACCATTCCGGGCTACACCTTGCTGCGCCTGATCGGCAGCGGCGGCATGGCCGACGTGCACCTGGCCCGGCAGGAGTCGCTGGGCCGCGACGTGGCGCTGAAGATATTGTCGCCGGCCATGGCCGCCGACCCGGTACTGCGCGAGCGCTTCCTGCAGGAGGCGCGTTACGCCGCGAAATTGCACCATCCCAACATCATCGCCATCTACGACGTGGGTACGTCCGACGGCACCGCCTACATCGCGATGGAGTACGAAGAAAAGGGCACCGTCGCGCCACCGATGGGCGCCGCGCTGGACAGCCACACCGCGCTGCGCATCGTGCACGACATCGCCGGCGCGCTGGACTACGCGCATGCGCAAGGCCTGGTGCATCGCGACGTGAAGCCCGACAACATCCTGCGTCGCGCCAACGGCAGTTGCCTGCTGTCGGATTTCGGCATCGCCCGCGCCATGGACTCCGACGCCGCGCTTACCCGCGAAGGCACCAGCATCGGCACGCCGCAGTACATGAGTCCCGAACAACTGCGCGGCGAAAAGATCGACGGCCGCAGCGACCTGTATAGCCTGGGCGTCGTGCTGTACCAGTTGTTGACCGGCGAGCTGCCCTACAAAGGCACCGACGGCTGGGCCATCGGCGTGCAGCACATCAGCGGCGACATCCCGCGCCTGCCGCCGGCGCTGTCGCGCCTGCAGCCCTTGATAGATGCGCTGATGGCGAAAGACCCGAACGCGCGGCCCGCATCGGGCAGCGACGTGCAGCGGCGGATCGATGCGCTGGGCACCATCACCGCGCCCACCGCCGTGATGCAATCGGCGCAGGGCAAGGCGCCAACGCGCCGCTGGCTGCTTTGGGCCGCTGCGGCCGCGGTCGTGCTCGCCGTGTTGGCGATGATGTTTATCAACGTCGCCGGCGACGCCCCCCTGCTGGTCGCAAACGAGGCGAGCCCAGCGGCCAGTGCCGCGCCTGCGGCCGCAAGCGCAGCACCCGCACAGGCAAGAACCATCGCCGTCATGCCCTTCCTCAACATGTCCAACGACGCCGACCAGGAATATTTTTCCGACGGCATGACCGAGGAATTGTTGAACGCCCTGGCCAAGGTGCCGGGCCTCAACGTGACTGCGCGCACTTCGGTGTTTTCATTGAAGGGCCAGCGCCACGACGTGCGCGAACTGGGCAAGCTGCTGGGCGTTGCCTACATACTGGAAGGCTCGGTGCGCCAGGCCGACGGCAAGGTGCGCATCACCGCGCAGCTGGTGCGCGCCGACAACGGTTTCCACCTGTGGTCGGAAACCTACGACCGCAAGCTGGAAGACGTGTTCGCGCTGCAGGCGGAACTTGCCGGCACCATCGCGCAGCAATTGAAGTTGCCGCTGGGCATGGGCGGCAGCGATGGCCTGGTAACCCAACGCACCACCAACTCGCAGGCCTATGCGCTGTACCTGCAGGCACGCGCCGCCTTCAAGGCGCGCGGAGATGGCGTCAAACAATCGATCGACCTGTATCGCCAGGCCGTCCGGCTCGACCCGAAATTCGCGCCGGCCTGGGCCGGGCTTAGCGCCAGCCTGGGCGTATTGCCGTATTGGCTGCCGGACGACGAGGCCAAGGCCACCACGCCGAAGCTGCTGGGCGAAGCCGAAGCCGCGGCCAGGCAGGCCCTGCAACTGGCGCCCGACCTTGCCGAGGCGCACACCGCGCTGGCGTCGGCGTATGCCTTTCAGTGGAAATGGAAAGAAGCCGAGCCGCATTTCAAGCGCGCGCTGGAACTCGCGCCCAGGGACCCGGACGTTTATTTCGAGTATGCCAAGTGGCTGGGCGGCATGGGTCGCCTGGAAGAATCCTTGCAAGCGAATGCGCGCGCGGTCGAACTGGACCCGCTGACACCCATGTACCTCAATGGCCAGGGCTTCAGCCTAAGGGTGCTGGGCCGGTCGGAAGAGGAAGTCTCGCTGATGCAGGCCGCCTATGGTCTGGCGCCCGAGATGCGCTACATCGCGCCCAACCTGTTCGCCGCGTATCTGGAATCGGGCCGGCTGGACGATGCGGAAAAATTTCTGGACGAAAGGCGCCCCGCCACCGTGGCCGCTGCCGCCCAGGCCGGCTACACCGGCGACCCGCAGGCCATCTCGCGCGCCGCCTTGCAGCTGAAGCGCCATCCCGAATTACGTGACGCCGTGCGCAAGACCTTCACCGAGCCACAATTCCGGAATGTGTTGTTCCTGATCGGCGACCTCGATGCGGGCCTGGCGGCCATTGAGGTGCAGCTGGACGCGCGCACGACCGGCACGGACCCGGTGAGGATGTTGCGCAGCGTGCACTTCGGTCCGTACAAGAAGGACCCACGCTGGGTACGGCTGATGCGCAAGGCCGGTTTCGACGCGGAAGGCAATTTGCCCTGAAGGCCTAGGGTGCTCGCTTGGTAAGCAGCTCTGCCATGCGAGTCTGCCAGCCGGGGCCCGTTTCCTTCCAATGCTCCAGTACCGATTGCGGCAGTCGAATCGTGACTTGCAGTTTCGGATTCGTTGCAACCGGACGGCCGGCGCGCTTCAAGACGCCGCGCGCGAGCATGGCATCCGTTAGTTCGGGTAGGTCCTCGTATTCGTCGGGCGCGACCCTGTGAGCGTCGATGCGCTTGAGATCAGACTTCAAAGTACGGACCGATACGGTCTTGTTCGCGTTCATTGGCTTTTCTCATGCTGAAGATATGGCGAGTGGTTCCTCTTGGCGTGTAGCCAATCACGACCATGCGATCGGCCAACATGCCAAAGCAGATCATGCGCACTTCGCCATAGTCCTGCCGCGTGTCTTGAATCTCGAGGGTAAGCCCGGCGAAGACCGTAGACGCATTCTCGAAGTCGAGGCCACGCTCATCAAGCGTCTTGCGTCGCTTGATGGGATCGTAGCTAATCCGCACGGATTATTGTAACTACAACAATTGGCGCTGGCAAGTGAAATTCCCGGGGCTTTAGCCTGCGATGAACGCGAGACTAGCCGAGCCCGAGCCGCGCTACTGTCAGGGAATGACGGCCATTTTTCTTGATGCGGAAGGCAATTTGCCCTAACTGGCCACAGCCCCATCCACCAACCTGATCTGCCGATCGCAGGCATCCGACAGCTGGGTGTCGTGCGTTACCAGCAACACCGCGCAGCCAAACTTCTGGTTGAAGTCGCGAAACAAGGCAAACACTTCCGCCGCCGTCTTGGTATCGAGGTTGCCGGTCGGTTCGTCGGCCAGCAACAGCGCCGGCCGCGTTACCAGGGCGCGGGCGATGGCCACGCGTTGCTGCTGGCCGCCGGACAGCTGGTTCGGTTTGCGGTCGACGAATTTTTCCAGGCCCACTTCGGCCAGTAGCTCGCGGGCGCGGTCGGTGCGTTCCTTGTCGGGCTTGCCGTGCGCCAGCATCAGCGGCAGCAACACGTTCTCC
>JAPLSI010000214.1 GCA_026398715.1 Gammaproteobacteria bacterium | reverse complement strand
AGCGGGGTCATGTCGCCGCTGCGCACGCTGGGGTCGAGGCCGGCGTAACCGTGCAGCGCCGAAGCGTAGACGGTGTGGAAGTCCAATTGTTCGTCGGTGGCGCCGAGACGGTCGAACAGGTCGAAGGTCTGGTCCAGCACCCAATCCGGGCGCGCGCCGGGGCGGTCGACCTTGTTGACCACGACGATCGGCTTGAAGCCCATCGCGAACGCCTTCTGGGTCACGAAGCGGGTCTGCGGCATCGGGCCGTCCATCGCATCGACCAGGATCAGCACCGAGTCCACCATCGACAGCACGCGCTCCACTTCGCCGCCGAAGTCGGCGTGCCCGGGGGTGTCGACGATGTTGATGCGGTAGTCCTCGCCATCCGGGGATTTCCAGCGGATCGCGGTGTTCTTCGAGAGGATCGTGATGCCACGTTCCTTTTCGAGATCGTTGCTGTCCATCATGCGTTCGGTCGTGACCGTGCGCTCACTGAAAGTGCCCGACTGCTTCAGCAATTGGTCGACGAGGGTGGTCTTGCCGTGGTCGACGTGGGCGACGATGGCGATATTGCGCAGGCGTTCGATAGACATGGCGATGGGCGCCCGAGTGTGGCCGGACGCTGAATTTTCGTGAAGAGAAGCCGGCTATTATAGCCGGCGGCCGAGAGTAATGGCTCGGTTCGCCTGTTCAGATTTCAGGAGCGCCCGTGCCCAAGACCCCGTGGAAGCCGCCGATGTGGCTGCTGGCCCTCGATTTCATCGGCCTGGGGCTGCTCGGTCTGGGGCTGGCGATGCACTTCGCCCCGGATTCGGCCGTGGCCCAGGCTCTGCCGGCCACGCTGCGGTTGCCGCTGCTGGCCCTTGGTGGCGGGCTGTTCGCGTTCTGCTGGTCCTGTCTGGTGATGTCGTTGCTGGATCATCGTCGCCATTGAGCGTCGTCGTGGCAGAGCGGATCGGACGGCAAACCCGCTAATTCTAGTGGATTTCGCGTGATGCGCGCATGTCTTGCGACAAGGCGGCTCCGGCATGGTCGTGGGAAGCTGACAACACCCCAACCCAGCCCAGAAGGCGACTCGAATGATCCAGGAAGTGACCGGCGACATCCTCAAGACCCAGGCCCAGGCCATCGCCCACGGCGTGGCGCCGAATGACGACTTCCACACCGGCTTGGCGCTTTCCCTGCGCGAACATGCCCCGGCGCTGTACAAGGATTTCCGTCATTACTGCCAGTCCACCCATCCGAAATCCGGCGGCCTGTGGACGTGGACCGGTTCGGACGGACGCCGGATCGTGAATCTGTTCACCCAGGAAGGCGTGGAAGGTCATCACGGCGGCAAGCCCGGCAAAGCCACCCTGCAGCACGTGCGGCATGCGCTGAAGGCGCTGCGCGCCGAAATCGACGATCAGAAGATCGCCAGCATCGCCATTTCGCGCCTCGCCACGGGCGTGGGCGGCCTCGATTGGGCCGACGTACAGCCGCTGGTGCACGAGTTCCTGGCCGACGCCGGCATTCCGGTGATCGTCTACACCACGTTCAAGGCGGGTGTGGCGGCCGAAGAAGCGCTCTGATCCCCGGTTTTTCGGGGTGCGGCGACCATGCCCGCCGGAAAGGGCGGGCATGATAGGGTGTGGCCCCTTTTATCCACGCCGTTTCGACACCACGTCGTTTCGGCCTCGCGCTTTCCAATCCACTCCCGGAGCCTGACCATGAGCCTGATCGCCCATTTCGACACCGACCGCGGCCCGATCCGCATCCAACTGCACGCCGACAAGGCGCCGCTGACCGTCGCCAATTTCGTCAACCTGGCCCAGCGCGGCTTCTACAACGGCCTGATCTTCCACCGCGTCATCCCGGACTTCATGGTCCAGGGCGGCTGCCCGCAGGGCCGCGGCACCGGTGGTCCGGGCTACAAATTCGAGGATGAAGCCAACAACGGCATCGGCCACGAGCGCGGCGTGCTGTCGATGGCCAACGCAGGCCCGGCCACCAACGGTAGCCAGTTCTTCATCACCCACGTCCCCTGCGGCTGGCTGGACGGCAAGCACACCGTTTTCGGCAAGGTGCTGGAAGGCATGGACGTGGTCGACAGCATCCGCCAGGGCGACACCATCAAGTCGCTGAAGATCGAAGGCGACGCCCAGGCCGCGCTCGACGCCAAGGCCGACCGCGTGGCGGAGTGGAACAGGATTCTGGCGGCTTGAGTGTTCCTTAACCCGGGCTGCGCGCGAAGCGCGACAACCCGGGTCACGACGCGATTCGGACGCGGCCTGCAAGGGCCGCGTTTTTTTGTGGGCCGAACTTCGGCCTTCGTTCTGACATATCGACTTCGACGCCCTGGCCGAACACCTCTATGCGCTTGGTCAGGCCGGGCGCCGCTCCGGCGCGCGCATCGGGCGGGTGATTTTCGAGCCGGCGTACCTGCCGAAGCTGTTCGCCACCCGCCGCGGGCCGTATCTGCGCGAGCGGATTACCTTCGTGAGCGGGAAAGTGTGGTGGCGGCACGACGAGCATTACCACGTCGATTTCGTGGCACAGTGCCGCACAC
>JAPLSI010000080.1 GCA_026398715.1 Gammaproteobacteria bacterium | reverse complement strand
CGGCTCGAACTCACCCCCTTTGGCGGCATCAAGGACTCCGGCCTCGGCTACAAGGAAGGCGTGCAGGAGGCCATGAAGAGCTTCACCAACACCAAGACCTACTCACTGCCGTGGCGCTGAAGACGCCGTGACGCACCTGCTGAACCTGCTGGCGGCCATTGCCCTGCTGATGATTTCGGCGGCGACCAGTTCCGCGGCCGCCCTTACGGGCACCGCGTCTGCGACCCAGCCTGCCCTGCAACCAAAACCCGCACTGCAGACCGCGGTCTTCGCCGGCGGCTGCTTCTGGGGCGTCGAGGCCGTGTTCGAGCACGTGCGCGGCGTGGCCGATGTCCGTTCCGGCTACGCTGGCGGCAGTGCGGCCACCGCCAACTCCGACGCCATCGGCAGCGGGCTGACTGGCCATGCCGAGGCCGTGGAAGTGGTGTTCGACCCGGCCGTCATCAGTTACGGGCAGTTGCTGAAGGTCTTCTTCTCGGTCGCGCACGATCCGACCCAACTCAATCGCCAGGGGCCCGATCGCGGCACGCAATACCGGTCGGCGATCTTCTATGGAAGTGCCGCGCAGCAGCGCGCGGCGACCACCTATATCCGCGAGGTGGGACGGGCTGGACTTTTCGGCGGCAAGCCCGTCGTCACGCAGGTAACGCCGCTGGTGAAGTTCTTCCCGGCCGAGGACTACCACCAGGATTTCGCGCGGCTCAATCCCAACCACCCATACATCAGCTACTGGGATGCCCCGAAGGTCGCGCAGCTCAAGCGCGACCTGCCGGACCTTTACGTGGTTCAGGACATGCAGAAGAAACTGAGCTTGTTGCCGTCCGGATCGCGGAAATAACCCGCGTAGAAGTTGTCGCCGCGGGGGCCCGCCGGGCCTTCGTCGGTCGCGCCGAGCGACATGGCCTTGTTGTACATGCGGTCCACCATCGCCGGGTCTTTCGCTTCCAGCGCGACCATCACGCCGTTGCCTACCGTGGCTGCGTTGCCGTTGAACGGCTTGGTCAGGGCCAGGCCGGGCGACTCCGGCGTCACGGCCCAGGCGACGAAGGTGTCGAACTCCATGAAACGCGTCGCGCCCATCTCGCCCAGCAGCGCATCGTAGAAGGCAGCCGCACGCGGCAGGTCGTTGGTGCCCAGGGTCACATAGCCAATCATCGGGAAGCTCCGTCGGTAGGTCACGGCAGTGTAATCGTGCATTAAACTGCCGTCATGAGCCCCGACACCCTGACCCTGGCCCGTCCCGACGACTGGCACCTGCACCTGCGCGACGGCGACAGCCTGGCCGCGGTACTTCCCGACACCGCCCGTCGCTTCGCCCGCGCGATCGTCATGCCCAACCTGTTGCCGCCGGTGCGCAACATCGACGACGCTCTGGCCTATCGGGATCGGATCCTTGCGGCGCTGCCGGCGGGCATGCGCTTCGAGCCCCTGATGACGCTATACCTGACCGAGGCGACCACGCCCGCCGAGATTCGCGCGGCGAAGGCCAGCGGCCACGTGCATGCCGTGAAGTATTACCCGGCCGGCGCAACCACCAATTCCCAATCGGGCGTGACCGACCTGGCCCGCTGCGATGCCGTATTCGAAGCGATGCAGGACGTCGGGCTACCGCTGCTGCTGCATGGCGAAGTGACCGATGCGGACGTTGACGTGTTCGACCGCGAAGCGGTCTTCATCGAACGCCACCTGCAGCGCCTCGTCGACGCCTTTCCGCAGCTCAAGCTCGTGCTGGAACACGTGACCACCCGCGAAGGCATCGACTTCGTCACCAGCGCAAGGCCGGGCGTCGCCGCTACGCTGACCGCGCACCACCTGCTGCTCAACCGCAACGCGCTGTTTCGCGGCGGACTGCGGCCGCATGCCTATTGCCTGCCTGTCGTGAAGCGCGAACGCCATCGTCAGGCGTTGCTGGATGCAGCTACTTCGGGCAACCCGCGCTTCTTCCTTGGGACGGACAGCGCACCGCATGCGAAAAGCGCAAAGGAATCGGGCTGCGGATGCGCCGGAATCTATACCGCGCATGCGGGCATCGAGTTGTACGCGGAAGCGTTCGATTCCGTGGGCGCCATCGGTCGGCTTGAAGCCTTTGCCAGTTTCCACGGACCCGACTTCTACGGCCTCGCTCGCAATACTGAGACGATCACCCTGGCCAGGCGGCCCTGGCGGGTGCCCGAGGAGTTGCCGCTGGCTGCGGCCACCCTGGTCCCGATGCGGGCCGGCGAGACCATCGGCTGGAGCCTGCTGGACGGCTAGCCGAAGTCCGAACTGGGCGCCCGATTGCGTTCATCCAGACGAGGGTATCCGTCCGGTTACCCGAGCGCCCAAGGGACACCGTCCATGCCATCGGTACATGCCGGCGCGGCCTCCGGAGCATCGGGCGCCCCTGGCGACTTCCAGGAAAGACTTCCCGAACTTCCCGTCAGTCCGCACGACAACTTCGTGACGGCCCGGGGATTGGGGCAGCTGCAGGCGCGATTGGCCGATGCGCAATTCCGCCTGGCGCAACTCGACGCCGATGCCGGCCTGGAGCGCGAATACCTCGAGCGTCATGTCCGCTGGCTTCGCTCGCGACTCGACAGCGCCATTCCGGTCAATCCGCGTGATGCCGCACGCGACAAGGTCGGCTTCGGCGCGACGGTGGAAGTGTTGGAGGAAGACGACCGGCGCAGCCGCTATCGCATCGTCGGCGAAGACGAAGCCGATCCCGATCGCGGATTGCTCAGTTGGGTCTCGCCCCTGGCGCACGCACTGATGGGCGCCCGGGTCGGAGACCATGTGTCCTGGCGGCGGGCCGATGGGAACGCGAACGTTGAAGTTACCGAAATCGACTTCGGGCACGAGGCCCCGGGATCCTGATCGGGATCGCTACCGCTTCAGCGTCACCACCAGCACGTCGCGATAGGCCGGCACCGAAGGATCGAGCGCTTCCACCGCCGTGACGCCGTGGTAGACCCGGTGGTCGTCCACCAGCGCGGCATCGAAGGGATCGACCAGGGTGAAACTGCTTTCAAACGCGCCCGAGGGGTTGCCCACGAGCGTCGTGCCGCTGTCGATGTTGCAGCGCCTTACCAGCAGCACCAGCACGTAGTCCACGCCATCGCGGTGCATCCCCTCCGGCGTGGGCAGGCCCGGCTCGCCCGCCTGTGCCTCGATCCTGAACTGGTGCACTTCCACCTGCCATGCGATCGCGGCCTGCCCGGCAACCACCGAAAAAACCTCGCTGCAAAAACGCAGCACCGCCTGCATCGTATCGCCGGCGCCGATCTGTGGCAGCACGGGTTCGAACCAGCGTTCGATGCCGCCGTTCAGTGGATTGTAGTCAATGGCCTGGAAGTGCGGCTGGTGCGGCTGGCGTTGGATCTTCCCGTGCCAGTCGATGGCGTATACCGCGTGGCGACGACGGCGGTAGCGACCCTGGTCCGCCATGTAGGTGTCCACCGGCAACTGGTTCCAGCTGTCGGCGAAGGCAGGCCAGTCGCGCAGCGATCCGTAGTCTTCCAGCCGCGCGCGCAGCCTGGACCCGGGCACGAAGGCATAGCCTTGGGTGGCCACTGCGGCAGCGATGGCGTCTTCGTGGACTTCGAGGGCTTCGGAAGGTGTTTCCATGGCTCGCGACTCTAGCAGCCCGGTACCCGTTTCGTCCGTTCCATCGAGCGCGACGGACGCAAAAAAACGCCCGGCAAGCCGGGCGTTTTCCTGTTTCTGGCAAATCGAATGGAACGATTCGATCAGTAGCGATACGGCTGCAGGTTGAGGATCAGCGACAGCACGGTACCGAGCAGCGCATCCGATCCGTTGTACTGGCGGCCATAGCGGCGGCGACCGTAGTAGCCATCCTCGTAGCCGCGCTGGAAGCCCTGGCGGAAGTAGTACCTGTAGTCGAACTGGCTCACGTACAGGCCGCGGTAGCCGTAGCTCGCGTCGATGTAGGCGAACGAATCCCGGTAGCTGTAGCGCCAGCCATCGTAGCGGTCGGCACGGCCGGCACGGATGCCTTCCGCATAACCGTAATTGATGGCCTGCTGCAACATGTCCGCCGCATAGCGGTTGATGCTGTAGTACCTGCCGTCACGCTGGTAGCGATAGCTCGGGGCCGTGTAGAAGTACGGGTCGTTGTTGTAGTCGTAACGCTGCCAGTCGTAGCGCTGGTTATACTGGCGCAGTCGCGAGTAGTAGTCCTGCTGATAGCGATACTGCGACGTACGACGCTGGTTCTGCAGGTTGATCGCATCCCGGCGGGCACGGTCCTGCGCGGCCCGCTGCTCGCGCTGGTAGCGCTCGGCCTGGTTGCGCTGCTCCTGGATGCGGCGCTGGGTTTCCAACTCGCCGCCCCACTGGTAACGACGGGTGGCGTCCTGGTTGCGGCCATCGTCACCTCGGTCGGCGCGACGATCCTCGCGTTGATCCGCCTGCTGGGGGTCACGGTAGGTGGGCTCCGATCGATCGATCGGCGCACGACGATCCACGGGCGCGGGAGGATCCTGGCGCACTACCGGGTCGGGCGAGTAACGGTCCTGGCGGTCGCGCGAGCGTTCCTGCTGGTCACGGGCCTGGCGTTCCTGTTGCTGCCGCGCCTGCTCGAGGCCACGTTCGCGTTGCTCACGCGCCTGCTCGACGGCAGCTTCGCGCTGTTCACGCGACTGCGCGGCCTCACGTTCCGCCTGCGCGGCCTGTTGCGCCTGCTGCTGGCGATACTGTTCCTGGCGCTCGTCGCGACGGGCTCCGCGCTCTTGTTCGGCAACGCGCTGGGCTTGTTCGGCCTGGCGCTGTTCGTTTTCGCGCTGGCGAGCCTCGGCCTGGGCACGACCATGGTTTTCCTCGGCCGCGGCACGGTTGGCTTCGGCGTTGGCTCGACCGGCGTCGGCGTTGGTCCGGCCGGCGTCGGCATTCACACGGGCGGCCTCGGCCGCCTCTGCATCCCGCGCTGCCCGCTCGCGATTCTTGCGGCCACGAGCCTGCTCGGACTGGTCTTCTTCGCTGGTCTGCGGATCCTGGGTTGACGCGTCCTGCGCGTGTGCACGGATGGGTGCACCCAAACCGAACCCAAGCACCGAGCCGATGACGGCGGCCAGGATTGTCCGATTGAGAATGGTGGCGTTCATTTGCTTCCTCGTGGTGGCAGGCAAGGAAAGTCTTGCCGCGTGGGTGCAGTACAAGGCATGGGCGCTGAATGAAATATGAGTGCAAAAAACCCGATTGCCTTGCATTCAGCAATGCCGTTTGCCTGGTCCGCGCCCTCCCCGGGCACGGCCACTCTTCACTTCAAGGGTCAGCGTCGATACAGGCGATGCACGCCACTGTGCTGCTCGCCCCGCATGAAGCGGCGCTACATTCATTCAAGGATGACACCATGCAAGCACTCAATCGCAACCTGATCGCACTGGCGCTTGGCGCCGCGCTCGTCGCGCCTGCAGCATTTGCCCAGGCCGATCCGCGTTCCTCCGACGCGGTGGCCAGCAAGACGGCTGTCGGGAACGGCAAGGGCAACTGGTGGCAGGCTGCCGACATCAATGGCGACGGCAAGCTCAGCACCACCGAAGCCAATGCCAATGCGGGCCTGGCTTCGCGTTTCGCCACGATCGACGCCAACAAGGACGGTTTCGTGACCAGTGTCGAGTACCGCGTCTTCTACGCCGCCAATGCCAACCAGGGCGAGCAACATGCCGCTGCGCGCTCAGCCGTGGTGACCCGCGACGCCTGGGTGAAGCTCGATGCCGACGCCGACAGCCGCGTCAGCCTGGCCGAAGCCGCCGGCAACACGGAACTGACTGCGTCATTCGCGATGCTGGACAGCAACAGCGACGGCTTCGTGACG
>JAPLSI010000006.1 GCA_026398715.1 Gammaproteobacteria bacterium | reverse complement strand
CATGGCCGACCTCCTGTGCGAACCCACCCCCCGTCACCGCCAAGCGTTCGTCAGACACCATCGTGTGTTGTTGAAGGTCAACATCAACGTCGGTTGAGCATGTGGATCGAAAATTCTTAGAACGGCTTTGCTTGGGTTCTGTTCAATGGAGTGAGCGGATCTCGAATGCTTTTCATCGAACACACCACGTCCGTACACGACGGCTGGTGGCGACGTGGGGTATGACTCCGGAGGTGGCCGAAGGAGTCGTGCCCCGCGGCGCCGCCAGTCGTCGGCTTCGACTGCGCACCGGCACCGTCAAGTGTTCGCGAAGGAAGCTGCCCTTAGCGGCGCACCGGCTTCGTCGTCTTCACCGCGCGACCGTCGCGCACGGCATCGCCGGGATACAAGACCACGGTCGCGCCTTCGGAAAGTCCGCCGCGAACTTCCGCGGCGTGTTCGCCAAACCGGCCGAGCTGCACGACGCGCAGTCTTGCGTGCTTGTCCTGCACCTCGTACACCGCCCAGTTCTTGCCATCGCGAAACAGCGCCGCGATGGGCACCTGCAGGACCGAGTCGGAATGCCAGACGCGAAACCAGGCATCGACGCGATAGCCGTCGCCCAGCCCGGCGCGCGTCGCCGGTGGCGCGTCCAGCGTCACGATGGCGCGCACGCGTTGTTCCTCGACGCCCAGCGCCGACACCTTGGTGAACGCGCCCGGCTCCACCTTGCGTACGCGGCCCGGCAAGGTCGTGCCGCCGCCCCAGCCAGCCAGTTGCACGGGCGTACCCGGTGCGATGCGCACCGCATCGGCGGACAGGATCTCAACGACGACTTCCAGGTCGGCCGGGTCGCCGATGTCCAGCAGGGGCTGCCCTGCCCCAATCGGGCCTTCGCTCTCGACGTGGCGCTGCACGATGCGCCCCGAAGCCGGCGCCCGCACGACCAGCGGCTTGCTGTTGGGCGCAATCGCGCGGCTGCCCTGCAGTCGCAATTCGGCTCGTGCGCCATCACGCACGGCCCGCGCTTCTTCCACGTGCGCTATCGCCGATTGTTCGGCGGCCGCACTTGCACTCGCTTCGGCACGCGCCTGGTCACGTTCGGCCACTGCAATCATCTTGTTGCGCAACAGGGACTCGGCGCGCGACAGCGCTGCCTGCCGCTGTATGTTCTGGGCGCGCGCCGACGCCAGCATCGCTTCCGCAGCCAGCAGGGCTTTTTCCGACACGCGCAGGCGTGTTTCAGCGGCCGATTGCGCGGCCGGATCCAGCAGTCGCGCCGAAACCGGCAGCAAGGACGCGACCGGCGCACCTGCGGCCACGGCATCGCCCGGTTCGAGTTCGATGCGCTGCAGGAAACCATCCACGGGTGCCGTCACCTGGAAACGGGTGCGCAGGCGGGTGCGGCCTTCTTCGCTGAATCCCACGTCCAGCGCGGCGCGCTCGGCCTGCGCGATTTCCACCGGCAACGCGCGCGGCCAGAACGCCCACGCTGCCAGCACCAGCGCGGCCATCGGCAGGATCAGGTACAGCGGGCGGTCGCGTATTCGACGGATCATGTTCGTCTGCATTTCATTCCCTTGCCTTCAATACCGCAACCAGGTCCAGCCCCCGCACGCACCGCGCAATGGCCGCGCTGGCAGCCAGCGCCGCCAGCAGGGTGCACAACCCGGCAATGCCATAGGTCGATGGACTGACATAGTGCGGCATGCGGAACAGGTCGGAGTCGAAGCCCATCACCAGCAGGGCGACCAGTGCGTGGCCCAGCGCGAAACCCAGGGGAATCGCCAGCACCGTCAGCAAGGCCAGCTCGCCCAGCAGCAGGTAGCCCACTTCGCCCGTGGTGAAGCCCAGCACACGCAGGCTGGCCAGGTCGCGTGATCGTTCCGACAACGCCACCCGGGCGCTGCTGTACACCACGCCCGCGGTGATCACCACGCCGAATGCCGTCGTGATCAGGGTAAAGGTAAGGATGGTCTCGGCCATGCCGTCGTAAAAATTCCGGATCGCAACCCGGCGTTGCTCGATCGCGGCCACGCCGGGCCGGCGCTGCAGTTGCGTGAACAACGCCGGCACCTTGGCCGGGTCCACTGCCAGCACCGCCCCATCGAGCCGCGCGCCATCGCCCAGCTCGCGATCGAACGTCTCCATCGGCAGGTACGCCTGCACGCCGAAGGGCTCGGACACCACGCCGGCCAGCGGCTTGCGCAACACGTGGCGGTGCCCTTGCAGGGTTTCCAGTTCGATGATGTCGCCCGGACGCGCGCCCAGCATGTCGGCCAGGTAGTCGGTCAGCAGCAGGCCACCGGGCGGCGGGGTAATCGGCCGATCCTCGCGATCGAGGGGTTGCTTCAGTCGCGCGCTTGAATCGACCGCGACCAGCACCGTGCGATGGCTCGCTGCACGGAAACGCACCCACACCGGCACCGCGCGTTGCGCTTCGACCCGCGTCGCGCCGGACAAGGCGCGCAATTCGTCCAGCGCGCGCGGCGTGGTCGACTCGGTGAACGCAATGGATACGTCATGCCGTTGGCCACGCTCGAAGCCGCGCTCGACCATGTTGTCGATGGCATCGCCCTGGAATCGCCCCATCATCACGATGGCCGTGCCAAATCCCAATCCCACC
>JAPLSI010000143.1 GCA_026398715.1 Gammaproteobacteria bacterium | reverse complement strand
CGCCGACGCCGTTTTCATCGCCGGGGTACCAGTTCTGCACGGTCGAGTACTTGATCTCGGCGTCTTCCAGCGCGACCAGTTCCACCACGGCGGCGTGCAACTGGTTCTCGTCGCGCACGGGCGCGGTGCAGCCTTCCAGGTAGGAGACGTGGCCCTTGTCCTCGCAGATGATGAGCGTGCGCTCGAACTGACCGGTGTCGCGGGCGTTGATGCGGAAGTAGGTACTGAGTTCCATCGGGCAACGCACGCCGCGCGGTATGAACACGAAGCTGCCGTCGGAAAAGACTGCCGAATTGAGCGCGGCGAAATAATTGTCGCCAGGCGGAACCACGCTGCCGAGGTACTGCCTGACCAGTTCAGGGTGTTCCTGCACGGCCTCGGAGAACGAACAGAAGATCACGCCTTTCTCGGCGAGTTCCTTCTTGAAGGTCGTGCCCACGGAGACCGAGTCGAACACCGCATCCACGGCCACGCCGGCAAGGCGGGCGCGTTCGTGCAACGGGACGCCCAGCTTCTCGTAGGTTTCCAGCAGCTTGGGGTCCACCTCGTCGAGGGAGGCGTACTTCTTCTTGGGCGCAGCGAAGAAGCTGATCGCCTGCAGGTCGATCGGCGCGATCTCGAGCGCGGCCCAATCGGGCATCGGCATGGTCAGCCAGTGCCGGTAGGCCTTCAGGCGCCACTCGGTCATCCAGTCGGGCTCGCCTTTCTTGGCCGAGATGAAGCGCACCGTGTCCTCGGACAAGCCGGGCGGCAGGGTGTCGCTTTCGATATCGGTGACGAAGCCGGCGTCGTAGCGGCGCTCCAGCTGGCGTTCGATCTCGGTACGTTCGATGGCCATGGCGTCAGGCGCTCGCAAGTTTGATGGGGATGGCCTTGGGCAGCATCTGGGCCAGGGTCATGCCGCGCAGCGTATCGGCGATGACGTCGTTGATCTGTCGCCAATGGCCCTGCACGCCGCAGTGCGGCTCGTGCTCGCAGGTGCTGTGCTCGCCGGAGCACTCGGTCATGCCCAGCGGGCCTTCGATGGCCTCGACGATCTCGATCAGGCTGATTTGCCCGGGCGGGCGAGCCAGGCGGTAGCCGCCGCTTGCGCCCCGGAAGCCCGTCACGAGGCCGGCGTGGGCCAGGGGCTTGAGCACCTTGCTGACGGTGGGCAATTCCAGGCGCGAGCGCTCGGCAAGCTCCGCCGCGCTGTGGACGCGGCTCGGTGCGACGGCCAGGGCAGCCAGCACGACAGTGGCGTAGTCAGTGAGTTTGGTGACCCGAAGCATGGGCTGGCCCGAAGGAGGTCGAAGGACGCGGGAATTCAATCAGTACCGAAATTGTACTATATCAATCGGGCACGCTCAATCACGCGAAGTGCGCGACAATAGGCGCTGTTCATCACCGCTTCCCTCCGATGCCCGCCAAGATAGCCACTCGCCGCTCCGCAATCCATGGCAACGGCGTGTTCGCCATCGCCCCCATCCGCAAGGGCGAACGCCTGATCGAATACAAGGGGCGCCATCGCACCCACAAGGAAGTGGATCGCGTCTATGCCGACGACGTGGACACCGGCCACACCTTCCTGTTCACGCTAAATGACGTGTACGTCATCGATGCCAATGTCGGCGGCAATGCCGCGCGCTGGATCAACCACAGCTGCGATCCGAACTGCGAAGCGGTGCTGGTGGAAGACGAGGACAGCGATCCGGCCAAGGACGCGGTCTTCATCGAGGCGATGCGCGCGATCAAGGCGGGCGAGGAGCTCACCTACAACTACGGCATCGTGCTGGCCGAGGCGCACACCGATCGGCTGAAGAAGTTGTGGGCCTGCCGTTGCGGTTCGCCGAAATGCACCGGCACGATGTTGCAGCCCAAACCCGGCAGCAAGCCCGGAAAGAAGAAAAGCGCCTAGCGCAACTTCGCCAGTCGCGCCTTGCGCTCAGGCGTGAAGTACCACCAGGGTCGCGACGGGCCGCCTTCCATGAAGCGGACGGCGGCGATAAAGGTGTCGCACAGGCAGGGGTCGTGCGCGACCCCGGTTATCTCGCCCATCCGCCGATACAGCTGGTAGGGGTCCCGGCCCACCAATTGCGCGGGCTCGTAGATGTCGAGCGCGCGCAGGTCGTCGGCGATGGACGGTCCGATATTCGGTATGTCCTCGAGCCGCAGCGCGGCCTGCGCGTTTCTTGCCTTTGCCATTTGGTCGATCCGTTCGGCTAGTCCTCATCGTGCCGTGGCTTGTAGGCTTCCATCAACTGTTTCTGCACGGGCGGCGGCACGGGCTCGTAGTGGCTGAACTCCAGGTCGTACCTGCCGCGGCCGCCGGTGGATCCCTTGAGTTCGGCGGCGTAATCCCGAAGCTCCGACAAGGGCACCTGCGCCTTGATCAGCACCTCGCCGTCGCGCGTGGAGTCGGTGCCATTGATGCGCGCGCGCTTCGACGCCAGGCCCCCCGTGATGTCTCCCATGTGGTTTTCCGGCGCCGTCACCGCCAGGTCCACGATCGGCTCCAGCACCTGCGGCCGCGCCCGGGTGATCGCGTCCAGGAAAGCCTTCTTGCCGGCGGCGACGAAGGCTACCTCCTTCGAATCCACGGGATGGAACTTCCCGTCGTACACCGTTACGCGCACGTCCTGCAGCGGATAACCCGCGACCGCGCCGCCGTGCAACACCTGGCGCACGCCTTTTTCCACCGCCGGGATGAATTGCCCGGGGATGGTGCCGCCCTTCACTGCATCCACGAACTCGAAGCCGGTGCCGCGATCGAGCGGTTCCACGCGCAGGAAAACTTCGCCGAACTGGCCCGCGCCGCCGGTCTGCTTCTTGTGCCGATGATGGCCCTCGGCATGGGCGCCGATGGTTTCGCGATAGGCGATGCGCGGTGGCCGGGTGTGCACGTCCACGCCATAGCGCTCCTTCATCCGCTCGATCATCACCCGCAGGTGCAATTCGCCCAGGCCGCGCACCACGGTCTCGTTCAATTCCGGGTTGTGCTCGACGCTGAAACCGGGATCTTCCTCGGCGAGCTTCTGCAGCGCCAGGGCGAGCTTTTGTTCCTGGCCGCGGGTGGCGGCCTCGATTGCCAGCCCGAACATCGGCTTCGGGAATTCGATCGGGGCCAGGTGGATGTGGTCGTCCTCGTGCGAGTCGTGCAGCACGGCATCGAAATGGATTTCCTCGACCTTGGCCACCGCGGCAATGTCGCCGGGAATGGCATGGTCGATCTCGACATGGTCCTTGCCGCGCAGCTTGAACAGATGGCCGACCTTGAAAGGCTTGCGGCCGTCATCGATATACAGCTGCGTGTCGCGCTTCAATGTGCCCTGGAAGACGCGGAACACACTGAGCTTGCCGACGAAGGGGTCGTTGACGATCTTGAAGACGTCGGCAATGACGTGTGCCTTCGGATCGGCCTGCAGCACGATGTCCTGCGACTCGCTGCCGACGCCCTTGCGGAACATCGGCGGGTTGCCCTCCAGTGGGCTGGGGAACAGCTTTTCGGCGAGGTCCAGCAGTTCCTTCACGCCGGCGCCGGTGCGTGCGGAAACGAAACAGATGGGCACGAGGTGCCCCTCGCGCAGGCATTGTTCGAAGGCGTCGTGCAAATCCTGCCCGGACAATCCTGCTTCGCCTTCCTCGAGGTAACGACCCATCATCGTCTCGTTGATCTCCACCACCTGGTCGATGATGCGCTGGTGCGCCGTGGCGACGTCCTCGACGTCACTGCTGCCAGTGGGGTTGAAGAAACAATCGACCACCGACGCGCCGTTGTCGGCAGGCAGGTTGATCGGCAGGCATTCGGGGCCGAACGCATCGCGCAGCTGGCCGATCAGCGCGGCGAGCTTGCCCGGCTCGGCGTCGATGCGATTCACCACCAGCACGCGGCACAGGTTTCGTGACTTGGCGGTGTCCATCATGCGGCGCGTGCCGTATTCGACGCCATGGCTGGCGTTGACCACGACGCACACGGTTTCCACCGCCGAAAACGCGGAAAGGGTAGGGCCGCGGAAATCCGGGAATCCCGGTGTGTCGATCAGGTTGACGTGGATGCCGCCATGGTCGGTGGATGCGATGGCGGTGTTGAGCGAATGTTGGCGCGCTTTTTCCATGGGATCGAAGTCGGACACCGTGGTGCCGCGTTCGATGCTGCCTGCCGTCTGTATTGCGCCGCCGGCATGCAGCAGGGCTTCGAAAAGCGTTGTTTTGCCGGCGCTTGAGTGGCCTGCCAGGGCCACGTTGCGGATTTGGGCTGTGCTGTACGACATAACGACCTCTCCTAGCGGCAGGTGCTGAGGGCGTCATGGTCGGCGGCGCGGAAGCGCGGCCTTGGGTCGCATCAGGTGCAACCGCGCGTCGGTCATGGCGGACGGCCCGGCGGGACCGGGCAGCCCTAGACTTCCACCCGCGGAGGCCGTGGTCAAGCCGTCAAATGCGGTCCGCTCGTGGCGCGGCATAATGGTGCCCCGCATCAAACCGACCAGGAGATTCCCATGGGCTTCAAGCGATACGCGACCGCACACTGGCAGGGTGACCTGAAGACGGGCAAGGGCGCGATGAGCACCCCGCAAAGCGGGCTGTTCGCCGAGCAGAATTATTCCTTCAACACCCGCTTCGGCGCTGAGAAGGGCACCAACCCCGAAGAACTGCTGGCCGCCGCGCATGCGGGCTGCTTCAGCATGGCGCTGGGCTTCATCCTGGGCAACGCCGGCCACGTGGCGACCCGCATCGATACCCGCGCCGAAGTGCTGATGGAAACCTCCGAGGCCGGCCCGAGCGCGGTGGGCGTCAACCTGATCGTCTCGGCCACCGTGCCGGGCCTGGACGCCGCCGGATTTGCCGCGATTGCCGACAACGCCAAGAAGAACTGCGTCATTTCGCGGGCGCTGGGGATCCCGGTAAGCATGGAGGCGACCCTTGTTGGCTGAACGAAACCAGCCGTTAGCTGAACGACGTTCATGAATCTTATTCAGTTAAGGCTGCGGTTAGCCGAAGTTTCGTAAGGTTTGCCTGCGCCAATTCCGGCGACTGGAGTCTTCTCAAATGAAACGTATCGCTGTAAGTGCTCTCGCCTTGGCCATTTCTGCTGTCGCTGTTGGCGCCGCGGGTGCCCAGGACTACGGCCGGGGTTACGACTCCCGCTACGACAATGACAGCCGCACCCAGCGTACCGACGTCGCGACGGTGATCAGCGCTGTGCCGATTTACGACCGCTACGCCGCGCAGGGCTACCAGCGCCAGGAATGCTGGGACGAGCGCAGCAATGCCTATGACGACGGTTATTACCGCGACAGCAACGGCCGCCTCTATCGCAATGGCACGGACAGCAACGCCAACGGCACGCTGATCGGCGCATTGATCGGTGGCGCGCTGGGCAACCAGGCTGGCAAGGGCGACGGCCGCAAGGCTGCCACCATTGGCGGCGCGGTGATCGGCGGCGTGATCGGCAACCAGGTCGACCGCAACAATGATGCCTCGGGCAACTACGACCAGTACCGCGACAACGCGGGCACCGTGCGTCGCTGCCGCACTGTCACCGACTATGACAACAACAGCCGCCAGGTCGAGGGTTACACCGTGACCTATCGTTACGCCGGCCAGACCTACACGTCCTACACGACGCGTCGTCCGGGCCGCACCATGCGCGTCGTGGTCGACGTGCGTCCGGTGGATGACGGTTCGAACTATCGCCGTTGAGTTTGCTGCAAGTAAACGTTGAACCGGAAGGGGCCCGAAAGGGCCCCTTCTTTTTTGCCTACCAGTGCAGGCTGCCTTGCACGACGGTATGGCATTGGCCGCCTACCCAGACCTGTCCTTCCGGATCGATGGCCAGTTGCAGTTGCGCGTCGCGCGACATCTCCCGGCCCTGGCTTACCCGATACGCGTGGCCGAGGTCGCCGAGTGCGCCGGCTTCATCGAGGAAGGCGGCAATGGCGGCGTTGGCCGCGCCCGAGGCCGGGTCTTCATTCAATCCCACCCCCAGCGGATAGGCGCGCACGACCAGGCCGTGCGCCTGGCCCGTGCAGCGTGCAAAAACGCACAGGCCCAGGCTGCCAGTGGCCTGCGCGAGTGCAGCGATCGAATTCGAGTCCGGCTGCATCGAGCGAACATCCTGCTCGCTGGCCAATTCGGCGAGCCACCAGCGGCGTCCGCCCTCCACCAGCGCGGGTGGAAGGCGGCCAAGCCGGCAATCGCGCAAGGCATGCCACAGCACCGCGTCGTCGGCGGCGGCGTAACGCACGATGCGCGAACGCGGCACGCGAACCGACAGACTGCGCACGCTGCCATCGTCGGTGACCCGGATCGGCAGGATGCCGGCAAGGCACTCCTGATTCAGCACCGGACCCCGGGCGAGCGTCGCCAGCCCGGATGCCAGTGCGGCGTGCGCGCTGCCGATACTGGGGTGGCCGGCGAACGCGATCTCCTGGCGCGTGGTGAAGATGCGAACCTGGTAGTCGGCCTGCGCCGATGTCGGCGGCAGGAGAAACGTCGTCTCCGCAAGATTCATCCAGCGGGCGATGGCCTGCATGGTCGGCGTATCAAGCCCTTCGGACGCATGCACGACCGCCAGCGGATTGCCCAGGCCTGCGCGCGGGGAAAAGACATCGACATGGGAGAAGCCTCGCGGCGGAGACGTTTTCACCAGTCCAGGTTTCCTTCGACAACCGTCTGCGTGCGACCGCCAATCCAGACGTGGCCGTCGCCATCGACTTCAACCTGCACGAAGCCGTCGCGCCCCACTTCACGGCCCTGGCTGGCAAGGTAGTGGCGGGCGGGAAGGGCCTCGTTTTGCAACAGCCAGGCCGCGATGGCGGCATTGGCGCTGCCAGTGACGGGATCTTCCGGGATGCCATCGGCCGGGCAGAAGGCGCGAACGGCGAGCTGCCACGGTTTGTCGATGCAGTGGGCGAACACTGCCAGGCCGACCGAATCGCTGCCTTGGGTAAGCCGGGCAATGGCGGGGAAGTCGGGCTGCAACGCGCGCAGGCAGTCTTCGTCTGCGAGTTCGACCAGCCACCAGTGCGGGCCGTTGTCCATCAGGGCCGGAGCGAGCCTGCCGCGCGCTGATCCTGGAAGGGCTGCATCCAGTTGCGCCGTCGGGTTGCCTGCCGACAGGCGGCGCGCGTCCGGAGCGCGCACGAAGATGCAGCGCTGCTCGCCCTCGCCATCAACACGCAAGGGCAGCAGGCCGGCAGCGCATTGCTGTACCAGGCGGCCGTCGCGCGGCACGGCCAGTCCCGATTCGATCGCCGCGTGGGCGCTGCCGACGCTCGGATGGCCGGCGAAGGGCAGCTCCTGGCGCGGCGTGAAGATGCGCACGCGATAGCTGGCGCCCGGCTCGGTGGCTGGCAGCAGGAAGGTGGTTTCGGACAGGTTGGTCCAGTTGGCGAAGGCCTGCATGGACGCATCATCGAATCCTTCGGCGTCCAGCACGACCGCCAGGGGATTTCCCGCGCCCGGCCGATCGGCAAAAACGTCGAGTTGGACAAAGCGTCGTGGCGTGGACATCGTTTATCATTCCTCGGATACGCGCCGACAAGTTCTCGCCGGATCGTGCCCCCGAATCATACCTTTGCCGCGAGTCTCGCCACTGCCATGACTGCCATCGCTAGCGCGGATGACTGGATCGTCCTGAAGTTCGGCGGCACCAGTGTTTCCCGTCGCCACCGCTGGGACATCATCGGCAGCCTGATGCGCGAGCGCGTGCGCGACGAGAAATGCCGCGTGCTGGTGGTGGTGTCGGCGTTGTCGGGAATCACCAACGAGTTGCAGGCGATCATCGACCATCGCGGTGCGCGCGATACGGTGCAGCAACGCATCGACGCCATCGCCAGGCGCCACCTCGACTTCTGCGTGGAGCTGGGCCTGGATGCCGGCGTCCTGGACAGCCGGCTGCAGCAACTCGAAGCGCTTGCGCACGACCCGCGCCGCGACAGCGACGACCTGGGCTGGGCCGCCGAGGTCCTGGCACAGGGAGAATTGCTTTCGTCCACCCTGGGCGTGGCCTACCTGGCCTCGCAAGGCATGCCCGTGGAATGGCTGGATGCGCGCGACTGGTTGCACGCGCAGTCGCTGCCCAACCAGAACGAATGGTCTCAGCGGCTGTCGGTATCGTGCCGGTACCAGGGCGACCCGACGCTGCGCGCGCGTTTTGCGAAGAATGCCCGGTTGCTGATAACGCAAGGCTTCATCGCCCGCAGTGAAGATGGCGGCACCGCGATCCTCGGGCGCGGCGGCTCGGATACGTCGGCCGCCTATTTCGGCGCGCTGCTGCAGGCGCGGCGCGTGGAAATCTGGACCGACGTGCCCGGCATGTTCAGCGCCAACCCGCGCCAGGTGCCCGATGCGCGCCTGCTGTCGCGCCTGGACTACGAAGAGGCGCAGGAAATCGCCAGTACCGGCGCCAAGGTGCTGCATCCGCGTTGCATCCATCCCTGTCGCGAGGCGCGCGTACCGATCTGGATCCGCGATACCGAACGCCCGCACATGGCCGGCACCGTCATCGACCATCGCGCCGCCACGCTGGCCGGCGTGAAGGCGATCAGTTCGCGCCGCGGCATCGTGCTGGTGTCCATGGAGACCATCGGCATGTGGCAACAGGTCGGCTTCCTGGCCGACGTGTTCGAACGCTTCAAGCGGCGCGGCCTGTCCATCGACCTGATCGGTTCGTCGGAGGCCAACGTCACCGTGTCCCTGGACCCGTCCGACAACCTGGTCAATTCCAACGTGCTGGACGCGCTGTGCGCGGACCTGGCCGAAGTGTGCCGGGTGAAGGTGATCACGCCGTGCAGCGCAGTCACGCTGGTCGGCCGCGGCATGCGCTCGCTGTTGCACAAGCTGACCGATGTGTGGAGCGAGTTCGGCCGCGAACGCGTGCACCTGATCTCGCAAAGTTCCAACGACCTCAACCTGACCTTCGTGCTGGACGAAGCACTGGCCGACGACCTGATGCCGCGCCTGCACGAATTGCTGATCCACTCGGGTGCGATGCCAGTGGACGAGACTGAAGTATTCGGTCCGAGTTGGCGCAAGCTGGGCGTGGACAAGGCGGCCGCCGCGCCGCGGCACTGGTGGCAGGATGCGCGCGAGTCGTTGCTGCAGATCGCCGCGCGTGGCACCCCGCGCTATGTCTATCACCTGCCTACCGTTCGCGCACGGGCGCGCGCCCTGGCCGATGTGGGTGCAGTGGATCGACGCTTCTACGCGCTGAAGGCCAACTCCAATCCGCAGGTCCTTCGCGCCCTGGATGCCGAGGGTTTCGGATTCGAATGCGTGTCCAAGGCGGAGCTGGACCATCTTTTCGCATTGCTGCCCGGGCTCGACCCGACCCGCGTGTTGTTCACGCCCAGTTTCGCGCCACGCGCGGAATACGAAGCGGCATTGGCGCGCGACACCTGGGTGACGGTGGACAGCGTGTTCCCATTGCGTGCCTGGCCGGAACTCTTTCGCGGCCGGCAGATCGTGCTTCGCATCGATCCGGGCTATGGCCTGGGCCACCACGAGAAGGTGCGGACGGGCGGTCGCCAGGCGAAGTTCGGATTGCCCGCCGAAGGCCTGCCGGAATTCCTGGCGGCCGCGCGCGAGGTGCAGGCGCGGGTCACCGTGCTGCACGCGCATGTCGGCAGCGGCATCGTGGACGTGAAGCACTGGCCGCAGGTGTATGCGCAACTGGTGAACCTGGCCGAGAGCATCGGCACCGTTTCGGCCATCGATGTCGGCGGCGGCATCGGCGTGCCCTACGAACCGGAAGGCGAAGACTTCGACGTGCCGGCCTTCGCCCTGGCGATGGCCGAGATCAAGGCGATGTGGCCGCAGTACGCGCTGTGGATCGAACCCGGCCGCTACCTGGTGGCGGAGGCGGGCGTGCTGCTGGCCCGGGTAACGCAGGTTTCGTCCAAGCTGGGCGTACGCCGCGTCGGCATGGATGCAGGCATGAATGCCTTGCTGCGACCGGCCCTGTACAACGCCTGGCACGAGATCGTGAATCTTTCCCGCCTGCACGATGCGCCGGGCTTGCCGGCGGAAGTGGTCGGCCCCATCTGTGAAACCGGCGACGTACTCGGTCGCCGCCGCCACTTGCCTGACGCCACGACCGCCGACGACGTATTGCTGGTGGCCAATGCCGGCGCCTATGGTTTCGTGATGGCCAACCGCTACAACCTGCGCGAGTTGCCGCAGGAGGACATTATCGATGGCTGATTTGCAGTTCGACCGCCGGGCCATCCAGGCCTTCCGCTTCGTGCGTTGCCAATTCGACGAGGCCAGCGGCGTCGCGAGCCTGGTGTATGCCTTCGACCAAGGGCCGGAGCTCACCGAAACCATTCGCTTCCCGGCCGCGCCCTACCGGCTCGATGGGGCGCGACGCGAGGCGGTGGAGCAGGCGCTTCGCTTGCTGCACCTGATCGCGGGCGTCAGCTATTACAAGGCGGCAGCGCCGCCGCGCATCGAGATCGAGGGTTATTCGATCGACGCCGATACGGCGGCATTGATGACCGAGCTGTACGAAAACGGCTTGGGCGAATTCGCCTACCGCAACGGCATGGTCCTGCGCGGCAAGATCCGTTTCCCCGTGGCCGCCGACCGGCCTGCGCCTGCCCCTGCCATCGGCCTGCGACAGCATGCACTGGTGGCGATCGGCGGCGGCAAGGACTCGCTCGTGTCGATCGAGGCGCTCCGCAAGGCGGGCGTTGCGCAGACGGTGGTATGGGTCGGCTCGTCACCGCTGATCAAGGCCTGCGCCGAGCGCACCGGCTTGCCGATGTTGAACATCGGTCGCAGCCTGGCACCGGAATTGTTCGAAATGAACAAGCTCGGCGCGCTTAACGGGCATATTCCGGTCACCGCCATCAATTCCGCGATCCTGGTGCTTGCCGCGTTGTTGCACGACGCCGACCAGGTCGTGTTTTCCAACGAACGATCGGCCAGCTACGGCAGCCTGATCCCCGGCACCGGCGAGGTGAACCACCAGTGGTCGAAGGGCTGGGCGTTCGAGCGCGATTTTGCCGCGCACCTTCGCTCGCACGTCGGCCAGGACGTGAACTATTTCTCACTGATCCGGCCGTTTTCGGAATTGGCCGTCGCCCGTCAGTTTGCTCGTATAGACCACTACGATGCCCACTTTTCCAGCTGCAACCGCAACTTCCACCTGCTGGGCGAACGGCCCGCGCAACGGTGGTGCGGCGCCTGCCCGAAATGCCATTTCGTGTTCCTCGCGCTGGCGCCCTTCATGCCCAAACCGCGTCTGATGGGAATCTTCGGGCGCAACCTGCTGGACGAGCCCGACCAGGCGCCCGGCTTCGATGCCTTGCTGGAGTTCCAGGACCACAAGCCCTTCGAGTGCGTGGGCGAGGGCAAGGAGTCGCGCGCCGCGATGGCTGCGCTGGCGGCCAACCCGTCCTGGCGCGAAGATGCCCTGGTGGCGCGATTCGCCCACGAGATCCAGCCGCAACTCGAAACTGTGGACTTGATGCTGGAACCGTTGCTCGAACCATCGGATGATCACGGCATTCCCCCCCGGCTCTGGATTCCCCTGCTTGAAAATTTCAGAGCTTGAAGGCAAGGCGGTAGCGATCTGGGGATACGGCCGCGAAGGCCGTGCCGCGCTGGCTGCACTGCGCTGGCGCCTGCCGCGCCAGAGCATCACGGTGTTCTGCTCCGACGCCGAGGCCGAAACCCTGCGCGCGATGGAAGATCCGAACCTGGTGATCGCAACCGAGGTGGATGGCGAGAAGCTGGCGGCCTTCGAGGTGGTGATCAAGTCGCCCGGGATCAGTCCCTATACCTCGCCGGCCGTGGATGCGGCCCTGCATGGCACGCAATTCATTGGTGGCACCGCACTTTGGTTCGCGGAAAACCCCTTCGAGCGCACCGTTTGCGTCACCGGCACGAAAGGAAAGAGCACCGTCACTGCGCTGATCGCGCACCTGCTGCGTTCTGCCGGCCGCCGCACGGCGTTGGCCGGCAATATCGGACTGCCCCTGCTCGAGTTGCTCGACGTCGAGCCGGCGCCCCAGTATTGGGCCATCGAACTGTCCAGTTACCAGGCCGGCGAGGCCGTGAATCCTGAAGTGGCCGTGGTGCTGAACTTCTATCCCGAGCACCTTGACTGGCACGGTACCGAACAACGCTACTTCGACGACAAGATGGCGCTGCTGACCAAGTCGTCGCCGCGGGTCGCGGTGCTCAATGCCGGCGACCAGCGGCTGGCGGAAGCGCAGCTGCCACCTTCGTTGCGGGTGATCTGGTTCAACGACGAAGATGGCTGGCACCTGCGCGACTCCAAGGTCATCGCTACTGCTGGCGAAGTCTCCGGTGACCTGGAACTTCGCGAGGTCGTGAGCTCAGCAGTCGGGGTTCATTGGTTTCGAGACCTGCATCGAGAAATTCGAGACGCTGCGGACGGGCGCTACCGGCGCATCGCGATCCTCGTGGGCGGCTACGACCGGGGCGTGGACTGGGGCGTATTCGCCGAGCGAATGGTGCTGGACCCGCCGCGCGCCGTCATCACGATGGGCCAGAACGGGCCGCGCATCCACGAGCGCCTCAAGCAGATCGCGGTGAACAAGCATTTCGCGCTGGCCGAAGCCACCGAAATGGAGGACGCGCTGCGCCTGGGCCGCGAAATCCTGGAAAGCGAGGGCGTGATCCTGCTGTCCCCGGGCGCGCCCAGCTTCCCGCGCTATTCCGACTACGTCGATCGGGGCCGGCATTTTGCCAAGCTGGCCGGCTTCGACCCGAAGCAGATCAGTTCGATCCCCGGCCTGGGCGTGTCCTGATAACACTGTCTTGACGCCGGTTGGCGATAATCCCTGTCCATTCCAGGAAGGAGAGTTCCCATGCGCGTCTTGATTTCATTGCTACTGTTTGCCGCCGCGTTCAGCGCCCATGCCGCGCCGCGCGCGGACAAGGTCAGCTGGACCGATGGCGGCAAGACCTTCGACGGTTACCTGGTCTGGGACGATGCCAGCAAGGCGCTGCGACCGGGCCTGGTGATGGTGCCCAACTGGTATGGCGTGAACGACAGCGCCGTCGCCAAGGCCAAGACCCTGGCCGGCAAGGACTATGTGATCCTGCTGGCCGACGTCTATGGCCGCGGCTTGCGTCCCGCCAATGCCGATGAAGCCGGCAAGGCCTCCGGTGCGGCCGCGTCCGATCCCGCTGCGCTGCGCTCGCACATCCAGGCGGCACTGGCCACGCTGCGCCGGTCCACGGGCAAGGCGCCGGTGGATGCGAAGCGCATTGGTGCGATCGGTTTCTGTTTCGGCGGAATGGTCGCGCTCGAGCTAGCCCGCAGCGGTGCAGACCTTGCCGGCGTTGCCACCTTCCACGCCAACCTCAGCACGTCGATGCCTGCCAAGGCGGGCGTGTTGAAGTCGCCGGTGTTGTCCATGAACGGCGCCAACGACACCTTCGTCTCCGCGGCTTCGATCACGGCCTTTGAAAAGGAAATGCGTGACGCGAAAGCAGACTGGCAATTCATGAATTTCGGCGGCGCGGTGCATTGTTTCGCCGAGCCCGACGAACATGGCTCCGTGCCCGGCTGCGAATACCACGCCCCTAGCTATCGCCGCAGCGTTGCGCTGATGAAGTCTTTCTTCGGCGAAGTCTTCGCGAAGCACTGAAGCCTGGATCGAAGCGCCTTTTCCCGGCGCTTCAGTTCTGGCGGTCGATCGAATAGCGGGCGAGGGCGTGCAGCGCGCGCGTCCAGCGATTGTCGGGCAGGGCGGCCAGGTTGGCTTCGGCGGCGCGTGCGTAGTGCTCTGCCACCTGCCGGCTGTAAGCCAGGCTGCCATGCTGGTGGATGGCGTCGAGCACCTGCCCCAGCGCGCCCACGTCGCAGTCGGCGATGATGCGCGCGAGGTTTTCACGCACGTCTGGCTGGGCTTTCGACAGGGCGTGGATGACCGGCAATGTCGCCTTGCCTTCGGCCAGGTCGTCGCCCAGGTTCTTGCCGAGCGCGGCGGCATCGGCGGTGTAGTCGAGCACGTCGTCGGCGATCTGGAAGGCCATGCCGAGGTTCATGCCGAAGTCCGCCAGGTCTTGCTGCAGTTCTGGCGAAGCGCCGGCCAGCATGGCGCTGAGGCGGGTCGCCGCGGCGAACAGGACGGCAGTCTTGCGGCTGATAACCCGCAGGTAGTCGGCTTCAGTGGTATCGGGGTTGCCGACGTGCAGCAGTTGCAGCACCTCGCCTTCGGCGATCTGGTTGGTGGCGTCTGCCAGCACGTGCATCACGGGCATGGAGTCGAGCTCGACCATCAACTGGAAACTGCGCGAATACAGGAAATCGCCGACCAGCACGCTGGGCGCGTTGCCCCACAGGGCATTGGCCGTCTTGCGGCCGCGGCGCAGGTCGGACTCGTCCACCACGTCGTCGTGCAGCAGGGTGGAGGTGTGGATGAATTCGACGATCGCGGCCAGCTGGAAATGGCTGTCGCCGCCGTAACCCAGCGCGCGGGCGGCGATAACCGTCAGCATCGGCCGCAGGCGCTTGCCGCCGGCAGCGACGATGTGCTCGGAAATCTGGTTGATCAGGGCCACGTCCGAGCCGAGGCGGCGGCGGATCAAGGCGTTGACCTGGGCCATCTCCGCGGCGGCCAGGGCCTGGACTTCGGAGATTCCGGTTTGGCCGGTGGCGGCGTCTAGGGCGGGCATGTCGGCAATTATAAGCGGCCGGCGCTCGATGCAGCCGTTTTCCTACGGGCCAAGGGGGAAACAGCGGGTTGTGGCCCGGGCTGGCTATAATCAGGCTATTGGAAACAAACCCAGATAAGGAAGCACGGCCATGGCACGCGGCGTCAACAAGGTAATTCTGGTCGGCACGCTCGGAAAGGACCCCGAGGTCCGTTATTCGCAGTCGGGCTCGGCGCTTGCGTCGGTGTCCATTGCCACCAACGAAAGCTGGAAGGACAAGAACGGCGAAAAGCAGGAACGCACCGAGTGGCATCGCGTGAAGTTCTTCGGTCGCCTGGCCGAGATCGCCGGCGAGTACCTGAAGAAGGGCGGCATGGTCTATATCGAAGGCTCGCTGCGCACCGAGAAGTACACCGACAAGCAGGGCGTCGAGAAGTACAGCACCGACATCATCGCCAACGAGATGCAGATGCTTGGCGGCATGCCGGGCGGCGCCGAGCGTGGCGAGCGTAGTGGTGGCGGCGGCGAACGACCGCAGCGCGGGGCGGGTGGTTACGGTGGCGAGCGCAGTGGATCCGCCTCGCCGGCGCCTGCGGCCCGCAACGACGAGCCCTTTCCGGACGACGACATCCCGTTCTGATCGGGGTCTTGGGACAGGTGGTGGTCGACGTGCAGTCGACCGATCAACCGGTACAGCTGCGCGCGTGAGATTCCCAGGGCGGCCGCGGCCGCCGGAACCTGCCCGTGGCTTTCGCGAAGCGCCTGGGTAATCGCCTCGCGCTCCGCGATGTGCCGGCTTTCGCGCAAGGACATGCCGCTGCCCGCTGGTTCCCGCGGAAACCGGCTCACTTCCTCCAGTCCCAGCAACTGCGCGGTCAGGTGCGTGCCGTCGCACATCACCGAGGCCTGCAACACGCGATTCCTAAGCTCCCTGACGTTTCCAGGCCAGGCGTGCGTGGTGAGCTGCCGCTGTGCGTGGTCGTCGAAACGAAGTTCGCGCGCGCCCGAGAAATTCTCGAGGAAATGCCCGGCCAGCAGCGCGATATCCTGGCCGCGCTCGCGCAGCGGGGGTACGTCCAGGCGCAAACTGGCGATACGGTAGTAAAGATCTTCGCGAAATTTCCCGGCATGGCTGCGGCGCTCCAGGTTCGCATGGGTCGAGCATACGAGCCGAACCGAGGGTTCACGAT
>JAPLSI010000130.1 GCA_026398715.1 Gammaproteobacteria bacterium | reverse complement strand
TCCTCGCCCTCGCCTTCCGGCGCCCGGTAGCGCGTTTCCACCGGATAGCTGCGACCTTCGACGCTGACCACCGGCGCATCGCCGAAGTGTTTCGAGAAACGTTCCGTATCGATGGTGGCCGAGGTAATGATCAGCTTCAGGTCGCGCCGCTTCTGGATCAGCTGCTGCAGGTAGCCGAGCAGGAAATCGATATTCAGGCTGCGCTCGTGCGCCTCGTCGATGATCAACGTGTCGTATTTCGACAACCAGCGATCCGACTGGATCTCGGCCAGCAGGATGCCGTCGGTCATGAACTTGATGTAGGTATCGTCGCCGACGTTCTCGGTGAAGCGCACCTGGTAGCCGACCGCGCCGCCCACCGTCGTCTTCAGTTCCTCGGCCACGCGACGAGCCACCGCACGCGCCGCGATGCGCCGTGGCTGCGTGCAGCCGATCATGCCGTTGATGCCGCGGCCCGCCGCCAGGCACAGCTTCGGCAGTTGCGTGGTCTTGCCCGAACCGGTCTCGCCGGCGATCACCACCACCTGGTGCTTCGCGATCAGCGAGATGATGTGTTCAGCCTCGCGAGCTACCGGCAAGTCATCGTCGAAGGTCGGCGTGGGCGCTTGCGCTTCGCGCCTTGCGCGCATCGCCACCGAAACGGCCAGCGCCTTCTCGAAACCCTCGCGCAGGGCCGCATCCTCAGGCTTTTCACGGCTGCGCGCCTGCATTCGGCGCAGCCGTGCCTGGTCCCGGCTGAGGGCCAGGTGCAGGGCGGGCTTTTGCAGCGCGGCAGTCACGGGATTCAGTTTCACTTGGCAGCGAGTACGACAGACGTTCAATTGTCCCATCTCGCAGGGATTCAAGTCATGGACGCAGGCATCGGCAACGCTTCCAGGGATCGCCGGGGCATCACTGTCAAGCGTTTGCCGACCCTCGGGGTCGCCATTGCCTGACAGTCGGTCAGTCCCGATTTGGTACCCTTGCTCGATGACCCTTGCCCGCCAAACCCTGCACCGCGTCTTCGGCCATCCCCAGTTCCGCGGTGAACAGGAAGCCATCGTCGACCACGTGGTTTCCGGGCGCGATTGCCTGGTGTTGATGCCCACCGGCGGCGGCAAGTCGCTGTGCTACCAGGTGCCGGCCCTGCTGCGCGAGGGCACGGCCATCGTCGTATCGCCGCTGATCGCGCTGATGCAGGATCAGGTCGAGGCGCTGGAACAATTGGGCGTACGCGCTGCGTTCCTGAATTCATCGCTCAGCGCCGAAGCCGCGTCGGCAGTCGAGCGTGGCCTGCTCAACGGCGACTACGACCTGCTCTACGTCGCGCCCGAGCGCCTGCTGATGCAGCGCTTCCTCGGCCTGCTCGACCGCTGCACCATCGCCCTGTTCGCCATTGACGAGGCCCACTGCGTCTCGCAATGGGGCCACGACTTCCGTCCTGAATATCGCGAACTGAACCTGCTGCACGAGCGCTGGCCCGATGTGCCGCGAATCGCGCTTACCGCCACCGCCGACAAGCCGACCCGCGATGAAATCGTCGAGCGCCTCGGCCTGCAGGACGCGCGCCAGTTCATCAGTTCCTTCGACCGGCCCAACATCCGCTACCGCGTCGCGCAGAAGGACAATGCGCGCCGGCAGTTGCTCGATTTCCTGGCCACGCACAAGGGCGACGCCGGCATCGTCTATTGCCTGTCGCGCAAGAAGGTGGACGAGACCGCCGCCTTCCTGTGCCAGCACGGCGTCAAGGCCCTGCCCTACCACGCCGGCATGGACGCGGCGAAGCGCAGCGCCAACCAGCGCCGCTTCCTGCGTGAGGAAGGCATCGTCATCGTCGCCACCATCGCCTTCGGCATGGGCATAGACAAGCCCGACGTGCGCTTCGTCGCGCACATGGACCTGCCCAAATCCATCGAAGGCTATTACCAGGAAACCGGCCGCGCCGGCCGCGATGGCGATCCCGCCGATGCCTGGCTTTGCTACGGCCTGGGCGACGTGGTGATGCTGCAGAAGATGATCGACGGCGGCGAAGCCAGCGACGAACGCCGCTGGCTGGAACGCCGCAAGCTCGACACGCTGCTGGGCTATTGCGAATCCACCCGCTGCCGCCGCCAGGTCTTGCTGTCGAGCTTCGACGAAATCTATCCGCGCGATTGCGGCAACTGCGACAACTGCCTGGAACCGGTGCAGACATGGGACGCCACCGATGCCGCACGCAAGGCGTTGTCCTGCGTCTATCGCAGCGGCCAGCGCTTCGGCGCCGCGCACCTCATCGACATCCTGCGCGGCGGCAACACCGAGCGCATCGTGCAATTTGGCCACCAGCAACTGAGCACCTTCGGCATCGGCCAGGACATCGACGCGCGCCAGTGGAAAGGCGTGTTCCGGCAACTGGTGGCCATGGGCCTGCTGGAAGTGGATGCCGAAGGCTACGGCGGCCTGCGCCTCACCGATGCCAGCCGGCCGGTACTGAAGGGCGAGAAGACCGTCTTCCTGCGCCAGGAAAGCGAACGCGTCCGATCGAAGTCCCCTCGCGGTGGGTCCGGGGCCACGGCCACCGTCGCGATGGCTGCTGCGGACGCACCGGTCTTCGAAGCCCTGCGGGCGCTGCGCGCCGAGCTCGCACGCGAACAAAACCTGCCCGCCTACGTCATCTTCCACGACGCCACGCTGCGCGAGATGGCCGCGCAACGGCCCCGCACGTTGGGCGAGTTGGGCCGCATCAACGGTGTCGGTCTTTCGAAACTCGAACGCTACGGCACCCAGGTACTGGCCGCGCTGCAGGACGCCGAAGCCGCCTGATCCACGGGCCTTGCGCTATCCTCGCCACTCGCGCCCGCGGAGCCTGACCCTTGAATCATCAACAAGCCCGTCCAGACGCGGGCCTGGCCCTTCTCATCGGCTTCATCGCCTTCATGCTTTTTTGCGATGGCGGCGGCATCCTCGATCCGACCTACACCGCCTGGTTGATGGTCGGTGACCCGGCGTCGGGCTGGCTGGGCTGGCAGTTCTTCCGCGACACTCCGCTGCTGCAGTGGCCGCTCGGCGCCAACCCCGGCTACGGCGCCGAACTCGGCAGCGCCATCGTCTTTTCCGACTCGATCCCGCTGCTGGCATTCTTCTTCAAGCCGTTCGAGGCGTGGTTACCCCAGTCATTCCAGTACTTCGGCCTGTGGCTGGCCGGCTGCTTCATGCTGCAGGCGTTCTTCGGCTGGAAACTGCTGAATCTGTTTTCGACCGATCGCTGGCTGCCGCTGCTGGGCGCTGCATTCTTTGCCATCTCTCCCATCCTCACCATGCGGCTGTTCGGGCATTACGCACTGACAGCGCACTGGCTGATCCTTGCCGGCCTTTACCTGTACCTGCGTCCCGAAGCCTCCGCCCGCTACTGGATTGCATTACTCGCGGTCGCCGCGCTGGTGCATGCGTACCTGCTGCTGTTCCTGCTCGCGATCTTCGGCGCCGACCTGATCCAGCGCAGTTGGTTGAGGCAACGCGACTTGAAGCGATCCGCGATCTGCCTGGTCGTCGCGGCGGTCGTCGTCATCGGCCTGATGTGGGCGACCGGCTACTTCATGCTCGGCGGCATCAGCGGTGTCGGCGTGGGCAACGAGCCCTACGGCCGCTACCACATGAACCTGCACGCCCTGCTCGACTCGGAAAATCTCTATTCGCGCATCGTGCTCGATCGCAAGGGCGGCCCCGGCGACTACGAAGGCTTTGCCTATTTCGGAACCGGGATGCTGCTGCTTGCCGTGGCCGCGCTTCCATCGCTGCTGGAGCGCCGGATTTCGGCGCCCCTGGCAAGATGGCTGCCGATCACCCTGGCGGCCGTCGGCTTCATCGTGGTGGCGCTGTCCAACCGCATCGCCCTGGGCCAGGCAGAACTATTCCACTATCCGCTTCCGGACCTGGTCAGCCCGCTCACCAGCGCCTTCCGTGTTTCCGGCCGCTTCATCTGGCCCGTCTATTACCTGGCCTACCTCGCCATCTTCTTCGTCATCGCCACCAGGATGCGTGCAGGCACGGCGCGTGTGTTGCTGCTGGGCATGCTGGCCTTCCAGATAGTGGACAGCGCCTACGCCTGGCGTCATTTCAGCGTGGTGCTGGCGCGCGACCAGCACTGGACGTCGCCCCTGCAATCGCCCGTCTGGGCGCGACTGGCAACGCAGTACAAGAAGATCAGCGTCGTGCGCCCCCACAACAATGCGAAGGAATGGATCGCGTTGGCCGACTTCGCCGCCCGCCACCAACTGGCGACCCAGGCCGGGTCGTTCGCGCGGGTGCAACCGGATCGTGAGGCGCTGGCCCGCGCGCAGGCGGAACAGGTCGTCATGAACCAGACTTTCGATGCCGACACGCTGTACGTATTCGAGGACGACGATTTGTGGCGCCTGGCCTTGTCGCAACCGCAGGGCCGCAGGTTCGTCGGCACGATCGATGGCTTGCGCGTCATTGCGCCGAAGGGCTGCACGGCCTGCACGCCTGCCGACCTCGGGCTGGCGACCGGCTCGGGCGCGACAGGGCTCGCGTTGGGCGAGGTCGTTCCCTTCAACACTGGGTCCAGGGGCGCGGGCCTGCTGGCATCCGGCTGGTCGGGCAACGAACCGTGGGGTACCTGGTCGAGCGCAAGTTCAGCGGCCCTGGTTATCGACCTGGCCCAGTTGCCGGGCACCGATCTCGACCTGGTGATCAAGGGCTCGGCCTACCTTGCGCCGAAGCATCCATTCCAGGAAATCGCCGTGTTCGTCAACGACCAACCGGTTTCCGAACTGCT
Source organism: Gammaproteobacteria bacterium (assembly GCA_026398715.1). The sequence continues at coordinate 1,161 of JAPLSI010000130.1, read as the reverse complement.
CTATGAAGCGGGCGGCGAAACCACGCGCCGCGTGCGCGTGACGCAGGCGGTCGCTGAGTCGCGCAATGGTCGGCTGGTGCTGCGGTTCGAATTCCGCAACCCCGCGTCGCCGGCATCGGTGGGCGCAAGCAGCGATGATCGATCGCTTGGCCTCGGCCTGGAATCGATCCAGGTGCTGGCGGCGGAAGATTGAGGGATGGTGGGTCGTCCGAGACTCGAACTCGGGACCAAAAGATTAAAAGTCTTCTGCTCTACCAACTGAGCTAACGACCCATCCGGAAAAAACCCGGCGTGGCCGGGGTGCGCATTCTAACCGAATCGACCTTTGCCGCGCATTACGCGCCGGCGCGATACCGCGTCGGGTCAGGCACCCCGGCGCTGGCAAAGCCCTCGGCACGCAGGCGGCAGGCATCGCACAGCCCGCAGGCGCGGCCGTCGCCATCGGCCTGGTAACAGGACACCGTGCGGGAAAAGTCCACGCCCAGGCGCATGCCTTCACGCACGATGTCGGCCTTCGACATGCGCATCAGGGGCGCCTGCACCGTCATCCGCCGGCCCTCCACGCCTGCCTTGGTCGCCAGGTTGGCCAGCGTCTCGAACGCCGCGATGAATTCGGGACGGCAATCGGGATAGCCCGAATAGTCCACCGCATTCACGCCGCAATGAATCTCGCCCGCACCCAGCACCTCGGCCCAGCCCAGTGCCACCGACAACATGATGGTGTTTCGGGCCGGCACGTAGGTGACCGGAATGCCGGCGCTGGCCGACTCGGGCACATCGATATCGGCCGTCAGCGCAGACCCGCCGATGCTGCGCAAATCGACGATCACGGTCTTGTGCCCGATCGCGCCCTGGCTCGCCGCCAACTCGGCCGCCGCCGCCAGCTCGGCGCCATGGCGCTGGCCATAACTGACGGACAGCGCATAACAATCCAGCCCACGCTCGCGCGCCAGGGCCAGCACGACGGCGCTGTCCATGCCGCCGGAGACCAGCACGACCGCTCTTTCTGGAGACTTCAGATTCATGGTGCGTATTGTCGCTTGCGCACGGTCAATCGTCACCCTGTCGCCACTGGCGGTCCTCACGAGCATTTCGCCACTGGCGAGCGCCGGCTTTCATTTTGAGTCGCCGCACGATACCGGCTTGGTCAAAATGAAATCC
>JAPLSI010000018.1 GCA_026398715.1 Gammaproteobacteria bacterium | reverse complement strand
AAACGCCTCGAAGGCGGCCAGGCCGCCCGCCGATGCACCGATGCCAACGATGGGAAAACCGCCGGTGCCCGGGGAATTGACGGCTTCCGGGCGAGCGGACGCGTTGGCGCCCGTCGCCGGCAGGCCGGTGGCAACCGCGCTGCGCGGCATGCCGTCGAACTCGCACGACGCCAGCAGCTGCGCCATGGCCATGCCGCCTTCGCCCTTGATCGCGCGAATGCCCAGCGCCCCGTCGCTTCCGGTGCCCGACAGCACGATACCGATCGCCTGCTCGCGGCGCTCGTGGGCGAGCGATCGGAAGAAGAAATCGATGGGCATGCGCTGGCCGCGCGGCGCCACGGGTTCCAGCAGGCGCAGCGTGCCGTTGGCCAGGGCCATGTCGCGGTTGGGTGGAATGATGTAGGCGCAATTGGGCGCAACCACCATGCCGTCTTCCACCTCGAAAACCGGCATGCTGGTGCAGCGTTGGATCAGGTCGGACAGCAGGCTTTTGTGGTCCGGGGCCAGGTGTTGCACCAGCACCAGGGCCATGCCCAGGTCGCGGTCCTTCGGCATGCCGGAAAAAAACGCCTCGAAGGCGGCCAGGCCGCCCGCCGATGCGCCGATTCCAACAATGGGAAAACCGCCGGCGACCGGGGAATCGACGGCTTCCAGGCGAGCGGACGCGGTGGCGCCCGTCGCCGGCAAGCCGGTGGATGGCAGTTTGGGTCCTGGGGTCACTGCAGGTCCTGTTCCTGGAATGGTTCCAAGACTAGGCCCCGGCGGGACCGGATGCAAAGATGGGGCTTGCCGCCGCTAGGCAGCCCGGCTGCGCTGGGCCGCCAGCACCGACACATCCCGCCTGGATTTGAACAGCGGGTACATCAGCTGCACCCACCAACGTTCGGCGCCGTGGTCCACATCGTCCTGCAGGCCGACCCGGGCAGGATAGCGGCGCGTAATCTTCGCCGTGCCGAACAACACGTCCCAGAAGAACAGCAGGTTGCCGAAATTGCCCTTGTAATGGCCGATGCCGTCGTCCTGGGTAATGGCGTGGTGGGCGAAGTGCGTGGCCGGGGTGGAAATCGTGCGTTCGACGACCCAGGCCACCGGGTGCAGCCAACGGTGGCGGTACAGGAAGGTGTCCCAGCGCAGTTCGCTGTGCGCACCGAAGATCACCAGCATCTTCACCAGCAGGTACCACGGATACACCGCGCCAAAGCCCAGGAAGGCCAGGTACGACGTGACCCACAGCCCGGGCATCATCGCGTAGTAGAAGAAGTTGTTGCGATACACGACGCGCACGCCCATGTGCGGCGCGGAATGATGGGCGCGGTGCAAGGGCCACAGCAGGGGGCTGTGCGAGGCGCGATGCCACCAGTACTGGGTCAGGTCGTCGCCCACCAGCAATATCGCGACCATCGCCCACACCGGCAGTCCGGCCAGGCTGTTGGCGAGGCTTGGTGTGTAGTGCTGGGCCAGGAAGCCCACCAGAAGCAGGATGCCGGGGTAGATCACCGCGCCGAACAGCAGGGTGATGGATGCTTCCAGCGGCGCGTCTTCGCGGGTGGCATGGGCGCTGCGGGCAAGCCCGCGCAGGGCCTCCAGTGCGGCCAGGCCCAGGAACATCACGAAGATGACGGCGGCGGGATGTTTTGCGACCCAATCCAGCATGGACGACGGCCCCCTCGGTGGTGGAGGGCATAGCGTGGACAAGCGGCAGCCGGCTGGCGATGATCGGACTGCCCCGAAACATGATTCGAGATGCCGCGACGTGACCCCCTGGACCACCACATCGATTGCGTCGCGTTACCTGGTCGAGTTGCTCGAGGCGGCCGGGCAGCCTGTGGATGATGTCCTGGCCGGCGCCGGGGTCGCGCGCAGCGCGCTGGCCGGGCCGGAATTGGCCATGCCACTGGCTGCCTTCCGCCTGCTTTGGCAGCGGGCGGCCGCGCTGCAACCCGACATCGGCATAAGCCTGGTCGAACGCTTCCCGGCCGGGCAGATGCACATGCTGGCCCACCTGGCCCTGCGTTCGGCCACCGTGGGCGCCGCACTCGACGATGTCTGTCGCTACGCGACCGTTACCAGCGCGGCGGACGAGCTGACGCTGGAACGCAGTGCGGATGTCGCGCGGTTTTCGTACCGCTGCCGCGCGACTGGATTCGAGAATCCCTGGGTGGCGGAGCACTACCTGTCGATGACCACGGTGTTCCTGGCGCGCGCGACGGGACGCGCACCGCCGATCCGCTCGGTTGAATTCGCCGCCCGCACGCAGGCGCCGCCGGATGTGTTCCAGAAGCGCTTCGGGGTCTTGCCGCGGTTCGACACCGGCCGCAATGCCATCGAGTTCGATCGGCAGGTACTGGACTGGCCGATGCTGACGCACGACACCTACCTGCACGCCATCCTCGAGCGCGTGGCGCAGGCGCACCAGGCAAGCATGCCGGGCTCGCTGCTGGACTCGGTACGTGCACAGATCATCGAATCCCTGCTGAAGGGCGAGACGCCGACGATCGATGCGGTGGCGGCGATGTGCCAGCTAAGCACGCGCGTGCTGCGCGATCGGCTGTCGTCAGTGCAGGCGACGTTTCGCCAATTGCTTGATGAGGCGCGCCGGGACCTTGCGCGCGACCATCTTGCGCGCGGCCTGTCGGTCACCGAAACCGCCTACCTGTTGGGATTTTCGGAACCGGCCGCGCTTCAGCACGCGTGCAAG
>JAPLSI010000251.1 GCA_026398715.1 Gammaproteobacteria bacterium | reverse complement strand
CCTGGACAAGAGCTTCGGCGGCGGTGCCCGCTGGCTGACGCTTTCGCCGGGAAATCTCGACGAATCGCCGAGTTTCGCCCCCAATGCCAGCATGTTGCTGTATGCCACCAAGGAAGGCCGACGCGGCGTGTTGTATGCTGTCTCCGCCGACGGCCGGGTGCGCTTGCGCATCGTCAGCACCGAAAACGGCGACGTGCGTGAGCCTGCCTGGGGTCCGTTCAGGCAACGCTGACATTGCAGCGAGCAAACTACCTGAACTACTTCCCCCCAATTCCCTGATAACAAGGACGACTTCATGAACAACACCGCCCGCCTGATGATCGCCGCCGCCATCGCCCTGAGCCTGGCCGCGTGCACCAAGAAGGTGAAGGAAGTTCCTGCCGACACCACCGCCGGCGAAACCACCACCGGGGCGACCACCGGCGGCATCACCGACACGACCCCGGGCAAGTACTCGCCGTCCGACCTCGATACCGATTCCTGCCTGCGCCAGCGCGTCGTGTATTTCGATTTCGACCAGGACACGCTGAAGGCGGATTTCCAGGCTGCCATCGCCTGCCACGCGAAGTACCTGCGTGACCGTCCCGAAGCGCGCATGAATCTCGAAGGCAATGCCGACGAGCGCGGCACGCGTGAATACAACCTGGGCCTGGGTGAGCGTCGCGGCAACGCGGTGTCGGCAGCCATCCAGGGCAACGGCGGTTCGGCCGGCCAGATCAGCGTGATCAGCTACGGCGAAGAGCGCCCGACCTGCGCCGATTCCAGCGAAGATTGCTGGTCGCGCAACCGTCGCGTCGAAATCGTCTACACCACGCGCTGATCGATGGCCGTCCTGACGATGCGTACCCTTGGGGTGGCGTTGCTGGCGATGTCGCTGGCGGCGCCTGCCTTCGCGCAGAAACTGAGCCTGGCCGAACGCGTATCGCGGCTTGAGGCCGCGGACGCGTCGCAGTCGAGTTCGGCCGGGCAGGCCAATGTGGAATTGCTCAACCGCGTGACGCAGATGCAGTCGGAAGTACAGGCGCTGCGCAACCAGGTCGAACAATTGCAAAACGAAAATGCGCAGCTCAAGCAGCAGACGAGGGACCAGTTCATCGACCTCGACGGCCGCTTGCAGCGCATTGAAACGAGTGGTTCGGCAGCGGGTTCCGCGCCGACGCTGCCGGCGCCGTCGGCAAGCAATCCGCCGCCACGCACCGCGCCTGCGACGGGCTCGCGTGCGCCGGCAACCGGCACGCGCCCGCCATCGCCGAACGCGGTGGACGTGGACGCGCGCGCGCTGAATGGGCAGGGCGCTTACGACATCGCGCTGAGCGCGCTGCGCCAGGGCGACTACGTGGAATCGGCGCGCAGCTTCCAGGCCTTCCTGGCGGATTATCCGAACGCGCCGCTGGCGCCCAATGCCTGGTACTGGCTGGGCGAAAGTTATTACGCCACGCAGAACTATCCTATTGCGCTGCGCAGTTTCGATACCTTGCTGTCGTCGTTCCCCGATTCGCCCAAGGCGCCGGATGCGATGTTGAAGAAGGGCTACTGCCAGATCGAAATGGGCGATGCAGGCGCAGGCCGGCAGACGCTGAACCGCGTCATCAATGAATTCCCGGGCAGCGATGCCGCACGCCTGGCGACCAGCCGGCTGCGCGCACTGAGCCTGGATCCGCGCTGACCCAGGGCGGCACCGGCGTGAGCACCGATGCGCTGCATGTGGGCGCCGAACCGGCGGATGCGCTTGCAGCCGACCGCCTGCGACTGACTGAAATATTCCTGTCCGTGCAAGGCGAAGCCCGCAGCGTGGGCTGGCCGACCGTATTCGTGCGCCTGACCGGTTGCCCGCTGCGCTGCCAGTACTGCGACACCGCCTATGCCTTCCACGGCGGCCAGTGGTGGGACATGGAAACGATCCTGGCGGAAGTGGCCAAACACGGCGTCCGCCATGTCTGCGTTACCGGCGGTGAGCCGCTTTCGCAGAAGCGCTGCATCGGCCTGCTGAAGAAACTATGCGATGCCGGCTATTCCGTATCGCTGGAAACGTCCGGCGCCATCGACATCAGCGACGTGGACCTGCGCGTCTCGCGCGTACTGGACCTGAAGACACCAGCGTCCGGCGAGATGCATCGCAACCTGCTGTCGAACATTCCCTTGCTGACGCCGAACGACCAGGTGAAGTTCGTCATCTGCAACCGCGGCGACTACGACTGGGCGAAGTCGATGCTGCTCGAACACGAGCTCGACTCGCGCTGCGAAGTGTTGTTCTCGCCGAGCTTCAGCGAATTGCCGGCGCGGGAACTTGCCGAGTGGATACTCGAGGATCGATTGCCGGTGCGGTTCCAGATGCAGCTGCATAAGCAGTTGTGGGGTGATGCGCAGGGCAAGTAGGTTCTGGGTGGGGTGGTGGCCGGTGATCATTTTCTGGGAGAGGTGGTTGCCGGTGATCATTTTGAGTCGCCGCACGATACCGGCTTTGTCAAAATGATCCCCGGCAACCACCCGCCTTCACCTGTGACCAACATCGCTCCAGTGCAACATCCTGCCGTACCCTCGCCAACGCAGGTCGCCCGGCGCCGTCAGTCGCACT
>JAPLSI010000218.1 GCA_026398715.1 Gammaproteobacteria bacterium | reverse complement strand
AAAGACAAAGCCGACAAACAGGCCGGACACGGCAATGATGACCAGCGAATAATTGCCCAGAAAGTGAATCTGGTCGCGGATCAGGCCAAAGCGGCGCAGGCTGGTTCCCAGCGTGGTCAGCAGCTGAAAAAACAGCCGCGCGCCCTGACCCAGACTGGCCAGCTTGTTGCGGGTGGCGAAACCGACATCCGCAGGTTTGTACCAGCTCATTGCGACACTCCCGGTCCAAAATCTTCCTCGACGCTCAGGCCGGGGTAATGAAAACGCACCGGCCCGTCCGGCAGCGCATTGACGTACTGATAGACCAGCGGATCGGTGCTCTGGCGCACCTCATCGGGCGTGCCCTCGGTGGCGATTTTGCCGTTGGCCAGAATGATCACATGGTCGGCAATCGCAAAAGTCTGCTCGATTTCGTGCGACACAAAAACACTGGTCAGCCCCATGCTGTCATTGAGCTGGCGAATCAGCCGCGCCGATGTGCCCAGCGAAATCGGGTCCAGCCCGGAAAAAGGCTCGTCGTACATCACCAGTTCCGGGTCCAGCGCAATCGCACGCGCCAGCGCAATACGCCGCGCCATGCCGCCAGAAACCTCGCTGGGCATCAGGTCGCGCGCGCCGCGCAGGCCGACGGCGTTGAGCTTCATCAGCACGATGTCGCGGATCATCGCTTCGGACAGGTCGGTGTGTTCGCGCAGCGGAAACGCCACATTGTCAAACACGTTCAGGTCGGCAAACAGCGCGCCAAACTGGAACAGCATGCCCATGCGGCGCCGGGCCGCGTAGATCTGCTGCTGGTTCATCGGCGTGACATCCTGGCCGTCGAACAGCAACTCGCCCGACTGGGCGCGGTTTTGCCCGCCGATCAGCCGAAGAATCGTCGTTTTTCCGCCGCCAGACGCGCCCATCAGCGCCGTCACCTTGCCCCTGGGAATCGACAATGAAACGTCGTCCAGAATGACGCGTTCGCCATACCCAAAGGTCAGGTGGCGCAGTTCGACAAGAGATGAGGAGGAAGGTGAGGTCATAAAAAACACAAAAGCCGGACAGTCCGGCTTTTGTATCATAAGGGATTACGCTAATTAACGCGGCAGGTCGCTGTATCCCATCAGGAACTCATCGACGGCCCGCGCCGCCTGACGGCCTTCGCGGATCGCCCACACGACCAGACTCTGGCCGCGCCGGATATCGCCCGCAGCGAACACCTTGGGCACGTTGGTGGCGTAGCCGCCGGTGAAGTCGGTGCCCGCTTTCGCGTTGCCCCGGCCGTCCTTGTCGATGCCAAAAGCGTCCAGCACCGCTGCCACCGGCGAGACAAAGCCCATTGCCAGCAGCACCAGGTCGGCCTTCAGAACCTGCTCGGAACCGGCCACTTCGACCATCTTGCCGTCTTTCCATTCGACGCGGACGGTTTTCAGGCCGGTGACTTTGCCCTTTTCGCCGATCAGTTCCTTGGTGGAGATGGCGAACTCGCGCTTGAGCAGGCCGACTTCGCCGCTTTCGTCATGGGACGAAGAGGTGCGCAGCTTGATCGGCCAGTAAGGCCATGTCATCGGGCGGTTTTCTTCGGCCGGGGGCTGGGGCAGCAGCTCGAACTGGGTCACGCTGGCCGCGCCGTGGCGGGTGCTGGTGCCGACGCAGTCGGAGCCGGTGTCGCCGCCGCCGATGACGATGACGTGTTTGCCTTCGGCGCGGATCTGGCCCTTGACCTTGTCACCGGCGTTGACCTTGTTTTGCGCGGGCAGGAATTCCATCGCGAAATGCACGCCGTCCAGCTCGCGGCCGGGCACGGGCAGGTCGCGCGACTGCTCGGCGCCACCGGTCAGGATGACCGCATCAAAGTCTTTTTGCAGCTGCGCGGGCGAGATGGTTTCCTTAGACCAGTTGGTGACTTTGGAGCCCTTGCCCAGGCTGCCGATCATCACGCCGGTGCGGAATTTCACGCCTTCGGCCTGCATCTGCTCGACGCGGCGGTCGATGTGGCTCTTGTCCATCTTGAAGTCGGGAATGCCTTAGCGCAGCAGGCCGCCGACGCGGTCGTTCTTTTCAAACAGCGTCACATCGTGGCCGACGCGGGCCAGCTGCTGGGCCGCAGCCATACCGGCCGGGCCAGCGCCGACGACAGCGACTTTCTTGCCGGTCTGGTGCTTGGCCAGCTGGGGCTTGACCCAGCCTTCGGCCCAGGCGCGGTCGATGATGGCGTGTTCGATGGACTTGATGCCCACGGCGTCATTGTTCACGTTCAGGACGCAGGCGGCCTCGCAGGGCGCCGGGCAGATGCGGCCCGTGAACTCAGGGAAGTTGTTCGTGCTGTGCAGCGTGTCAATCGCATTTTTCCAGTCGTTGCGAAACACCATGTCGTTGAAGTCGGGAATGATGTTGTTGACCGGGCAGCCGCTGTTGCAAAACGGCGTGCCGCAGTCCATGCAGCGTGCCGCCTGCTTGTTGGCCTGCTTGTCGTCCAGACCGATGACGAATTCCTTGTAGTTCTTCAGGCGCTCGGCGACGGGCTGGTAGCCCTCTTCGATGCGCTCGTATTCCATGAAGCCGGTGATTTTTCCCATGATGAGAGTCCTGTGCGAATTTTTTTAAGCGTTGGGTGCCGCCCACCCTTGGCGGGCGCGGCGGCGGTTCATGCGGTAGCAAAAAACGGTGGGCGCGCTTGGGCTGAGGCCAGCGCGCCCGCCTGACCTTATTTGGCCAGCACCGCCTCCTGGTTGGTGGCGACCTGGGCGCGGGTGGTTTCGGTCGAGGCTTCGAGGCGGCGTTCCTTGCGCTCGATCAGGGCGCGCTTGTACTCGTTCGGGAACACCTTGACGAACTTCAGGCGCGACTCGCTCCAGGTGTCGAGCAGTTCGCGGGCGCGCTTGCTGCCAGTCCAGCGGTTGTGCTCTTGCAGCAGGCGCTTGAGCTGCTCTTCGTCGCTTTCGCCGCCATGCCAGTCGGACAGGTCATGGGTGTGCTGCTCGGAGGTCAGCACCACCTTGTCCATAGACACCATCGCGGTGTTGCAGCGGGTGGCGAACTTGCCGTCTTCGTCATAGACGTAAGCCACGCCGCCGCTCATGCCCGCCGCGAAGTTGCGGCCGGTCTTGCCCAGCACCACCACGGTGCCGCCGGTCATGTACTCGCAGCCATGATCGCCGGTGCCCTCGACCACCGTCGTCGCACCCGACAGGCGCACCGCAAAGCGCTCGCCGGCCACGCCGCTGAAGAACGATTCGCCGCTGGTGGCGCCATACATCACGGTGTTGCCGACGATGGTGTTTTTCACCGCGTCACCCCGGAAGTCGATGCTCGGGCGCACCACAATGCGTCCGCCGGACAGGCCCTTGCCGGTGTAGTCGTTGGCATCGCCAATCAGGTACATGGTGATGCCCTTGGCCAGGAAAGCGCCAAACGACTGGCCGCCCGTGCCTTCAAGCTGGATGCGCAGCGTGTCGTCCGGCAGGCCTTCGGGGCGCAGGCGCGTCAGCTCACCCGACAGCATGGCGCCGACGGTGCGGTTGACGTTGCGCGCCACTTCGATGAACTGGACTTTTTCGCCCTTTTCCAGCGCGGCCTTGGATTTTTCAATCAGGCGCACGTCGAGCGCTTTTTCCAGGCCGTGTTCCTGGTTCATCACATGCAGGCGCGGCACGTCGGCGGGCACCTGCGGCTGGTAGAACAGGCGGCTGAAATCGAGGCCGCTGGCCTTCCAGTGCTCCACGCCCTTTTGCATGTCGAGCAGATCGACGCGGCCAATCAGCTCGTCAAACGTGCGCACACCCAGCTGCGCCATCAACTGGCGCGCTTCTTCGGCAACGAAGAAGAAGTAGTTGACGACATGCTCGGGCTTGCCGCTGAATTTCTGGCGCAGCACCGGGTCTTGCGTCGCGACGCCGACCGGGCAGGTGTTCAGGTGGCATTTGCGCATCATGATGCAGCCTTCAACGACCAGCGGCGCGGTGGCGAAACCGAACTCGTCGGCACCGAGCAGCGCGCCGATGACCACGTCGCGGCCGGTCTTCATCTGGCCGTCGGCCTGAACGCGGATGCGTCCGCGCAGGCGGTTCAGCACCAGCGTCTGCTGGGTTTCGGCCAGGCCGATTTCCCAAGGCGAGCCGCAATGCTTGATCGACGACCAGGGCGAGGCGCCCGTGCCGCCGTCGTGACCGGCGATCACGACGTGATCGGCCTTGGCCTTGGCAACACCGGCGGCAATTGTGCCGACGCCGGTTTCGCTGACCAGCTTGACGCTGATGTCGGCGCGCGGGTTGACGTTCTTCAGATCGTGAATCAGTTGGGCCAGATCTTCAATCGAATAGATGTCGTGGTGCGGTGGCGGCGAAATCAGGCCGACGCC
>JAPLSI010000191.1 GCA_026398715.1 Gammaproteobacteria bacterium | reverse complement strand
CCCTGGGACGGCACGAGCGTGCCGGTGGCGATCACGGCGCAGCCGGCGCCCAACCGCTTGACCTCGGATTCGTAATTGGGCAGGTCGGCAGGCGCCACCACCTGGATGGGCGCGAAGCAGGAGCCGTCGCTGACCTGGACGAAGCTCAGAGCGGTGGAATCGCGCCGGGTGCGGACCCAGCCCTTCACTGTGACTTCGGTACCGATGCCGGCCGTCCCGGCCAGTGCCTCTTTTACGCTGCTGAACGCCATTGCCTTGAATTCCCGCGCCGTCGCGCCGATATGAGGTGAGCCGCGAAGTTTAACTGAGGCTACAATCCCGCACATGGCCATTTCCCTCGCTCCCGCCGCCCTGCCGCGCATCCAGGGTTACCTCACCGACGCGCCCGCTGCGCTGGGCCTGCGTTTTGGCGTGAAACGCACCGGCTGTTCGGGGTGGAGTTATGTGGTCGATCTGGCCCGCGAAGCCAAGCCCGGCGATGTGATCAGCGAACAGGACGGCATCCGTGTGTTCGTCGATGCCGACAGCCTGTCGCTGGTGGACGGCACCGAGATCGACTTTCTCAAGCAGGGCCTGAGCGAGCAGTTCGTGTTCCGCAACCCCAACGTCAAGGCCGAATGCGGCTGCGGCGAGAGCTTCACCACCGACGCCGACCGCGCGGCCTGACTTCCGACCTATCCCTTGGCCATGCCCAGGGGGCTAGACTCCGGCGTTGACCCGCGCCGGAGTTCCGCATGACCCGTTGCCTGTTACGTGCCGCTTTCGCGGCCGCTGTCGTGGCCGCTTCCCTGTTCGCCCCTCCGCTACTCGCCCAGCAGGGCGACGAAGGCAAGCGCCTGCACGCCTTTTTCGCCGAGGAATGGGAGCGCGGCCTGCGCGAGAACCCGGAATCGGCCTCGTTCGAGGGCGACAAACGCTTCAACGACCGCTGGTCCGACAACAGCCTCGAAGCCATCGCCGCCAGCGGGGCCGCCGACCGCGAGGCGCTGGCCCGGCTCAAGCGCTTCGACCGCAGCAAGCTCAGCCCGGCCGACCAGCTGAACTACGACACCTTCCTGTGGCTGCAGGAAAAGTCCGTGCAGCGCCAGGCATTTCGCGAATATCTGCAGCCGATGGGCCATCAGGGTGGGGTGCAGACCGCCGACGGGCTTGTCGAAGGTCTGGCGTTCAACGAAACCCGCGATTACCGCGACTGGCTGGCGCGCATGCGCGCCCTGCCCAAGGCCATCGACCAGACCATCGCGCTGATGCGCGAAGGCGTGAAGGTCGGCAACGTGCCGCCGCGCGTGCTGATGCAGCGGGTGCCGGCACAGATCGCTGCGCAGATCGTCGATGATCCGGCCGCCAGCCCGTTCTACCGGCCGTTCGCGAAGTTCGCCGCTGGCGTGCCCGAGTCCGAACGCGCTGCGCTGCAGGCCGATGCCCGCAAGATCGTCGCCGAGCAGATCGTGCCCGCCTATCGCAAGCTGCAGCGCTACTTCAACGAGGAATACCTGCCGAAGACCCGCACCGGCATCGCGGTGGCGGATCTGCCCAACGGCAAGGCCTATTACGATTTCCTCGCCGGGTACTACACCACCACGGGCCTGAGCGCCGACGAGATCCATGCCATCGGCGTGAAGGAAGTGGCGCGCATCCGCGCCGAGATGGAGAAGGTCAAGGCCGAGGCCGGTTTCCAGGGCACGCTGGCCGAGTTCTTCGCCTTCCTGCGCACAGATCCGCGCTTCTTCGAGAAAACTCCGGAGGCGCTGCTCAGCCATTACCGCGCCATCTCCAAGCGCATCGATCCGGAACTTGTGAAGGTGTTCCGCATCCTTCCGCGCGCGCCTTACGGCGTGCGCCCCATTCCGGACAACATCGCGCCCGACACCACCACCGCCTACTACCAGCAGGGCGCCAGCGACGGCAGCCGCGCCGGCTATTACTACGTCAATCTGTACAAGCCGGAAATGCGGCCGATCTGGGAAATGATGCCGTTGTCGCTGCATGAAGCGGTGCCGGGCCATCACTTCCAGTTCGCCCGCGGCCTGGAGCTGCCGGACGCGCCGATGTTCCGCCGCACCGCGTATTTCGTGGCTTACGGCGAAGGCTGGGGGCTGTACGCCGAACAGTTGGGCTACGACATGGGCCTGTACGACGACCCCTACGACCGCATGGGCCAGCTTGCCTACGAAATGTGGCGCGCGGTGCGGCTGGTGGTGGACACCGGCATGCACTCGAAGGGCTGGAGCCGCGACCGGGCCATCGCCTATTTCAAGGACAACGCGCCGAAAGCCGAGCTGGACATCGTCAACGAGATCGACCGCTACATCGGCACGCCCGGGCAGGCGCTGGCCTACAAGATCGGCCAGCTGAAGATTTCCGAGCTGCGCGCCCGCGCGAAACAGGCGTTGGGCGACAAGTTCGACCTGCGCGATTTCAACGACGCCGTGCTGGAAACCGGCTCGGTGCCGCTGGAGACGCTGGAGCGGCACGTCGATGCGTGGATTGCCGCGCGTCGCTGACGCTCTTTCGCCAATGACATTGTCATCCCGAGCGAATGCGAGGGATCTGCTTTTTTCTTGAGTCGATGCCAGAAGCAGCAGATCCCTCCACGGGCGTTGCCCGTGTTCGGGATGACAATGGATTTATTTCTGTTCGACGATCGGCTTCAGCACCAGATCATGGAAATCGAAGCTGAAATCGGTGTTCGGCGAGATCGCCTGCATGCCGGCTTCGCGCACTTTGCCATCGGCGTCCAGCGCGAAGGTCACGAAGGCATCGGCGTTGAGCCAGCGTTCGTCCCAGCGCACGATGAAGGTGTCGTGCTGCCAGTGGCTCAGGGTGCCGGTCAGCGACGGCGTGCGCGAGAATTTCATCCGCAGCGCATCGCCTTCCCGGGCGATCGACACATCTCCGTACCACGGATCGCGATAGGTGCCTGCGTACCCCGTCGGCGGCAACGACGGCTGCGAATCCCTGGCCCGTGCCGCCTCGTGTTTGGCCCAGCTGTCGTCGGCGTTCTTGCGCGATTTCGCCAGCGCAGCGCCGTAGGCGGCGTTCCAGTCGGTTTTCGGCGCGTCGAGAAACGCATCCAGCACGCGCAGAGTCACGGCGTTGAACGCGCCGCCGAGTTCGGCGTTGGTCAGCACGACCACACCGAGCTTGTGTTCCGGCACCAGGGTCAGCCGCGACACCATCCCGGGCCAGCCGCCGGTGTGCCAGACGAGCTTGCGGCCGCGATAGTCCGACAGCATCCAGCCCTGGCCATAGGCGACGAAATTCGGTTTCGCCGGCAGCAGTTCCGGCACCGACGGCTGGGCGACCGGGATCGGCGTGATCGCCGTCCACATCTGCTGCTGGGTTTTCTCGGTGAACATCCGCTGTTCGGCGCCGCGGGCATCGCGATAGACGCCGCCGGCCAGCTGCAGACGCATCCACTTGGCCATGTCGTGCGCGCTGGCGTAGACGCCGCCGGCGCCGGAGACGTTGTGCCAGGTCAGTCTCGGCGCCGGCTGTAGATCCTTGAAGTCGGCCAGCGCGTAGCCGGTGGCGACGTTGCGGTCGCCGGGTTTCAGCGCATCGCTGTTGTAGCGGGTTTCGTCCATGCCCAGCGGCGCGAAGATCCGCGTGCGCAGGAACGCCTCGAACGGCTGCCCGTCGACTTCTTCCACCACCAGTTGCGCCACGCCATACAGAATGTTGTCGTAGGCGTAGCGGTCGCGGAACGAGCCGCTCAGCGGCACGTGCCGCAGGCGCCGGGCGACTTCTTCGCCGGTATAGGTCGTCGTCGGCCAGTAGAGCAGGTCGCCCGCGCCAAGCCCCAGGCCGCTGCGGTGCGCCAGCAGGTCGCGCACGCGCATTTCCCGGGTGATGTACGGGTCGGACATCTGGAACCAGGGCAGGTGGTCGATCACCCGGTCGTCCAGTTTCAATTTGCCTTCTTCGGCCAGCAGATTCAGCGCCGTCGCGGTGAACGCCTTGGTGTTGGAAGCGATGGCGAAGAGGGTGTGGGCGTCGACCGGGGCTTTGCCGGGCGCGCCTTCGACAAGCATGCGGTCGCCGTATCCGCGTTCGAACACGATCTCGCCGTCCTTCACTACCGCCACCGCGATGCCCGGCACCTCGAAGGTCTTGCGCACGCTTTCGACGTAGGCATCGAAATCCGCAAACTGGGCGGGCAGGTCGGCCGCAGTCTGCGCTGTGCGGGCTGCTGTCTCAAGAGGTGCCGAGATGGTCGCGCCGGCAAGGGTCGT
Organism: Gammaproteobacteria bacterium; assembly: GCA_026398715.1. The sequence goes on along the minus strand of JAPLSI010000191.1, from coordinate 1,208 downwards.
CAGCCCCAGCCCGATGCAGCAGGCCAGCCATCGAAGCCGGACTGGGCGGCTGGACAGGGCGGGGTTGGGTCCGGGCATGCGGTGGCTCCTGATCGAACGAGCAGTTCATCGAAGGGCGCCACTATCCCGCATCCGCCGAGGCGAGGCACCTGCCGTTGGACGCAGCTGTCGCTGTTTACAGCCCTGTTTGCGTCCAAGTGCTTGAACTGCCATACTTTCCGGCTCTTCTGCCTCGGCAGGGGACCTTGCCCTACCGTCGCCAGCACCGCGTCGAGGGGGCTTTCGCCAGACAATTCCGTCTGCGATATCCACAAGGAACACCACAATGCGTCATTACGAAATCGTCTTCATGGTCCATCCGGACCAGAGCGAGCAGGTGCCGGCGATGGTCGAGCGCTACAAGTCGCTCGTCGAGACCGGCAACGGCACGATCCACCGTTTCGAAGACTGGGGCCGCCGTCAGCTCGCCTATCCCATCCAGAATCTGGTCAAGGCCCACTACGTGCTGATGAACATCGAGACCGATCTCGCTGTTCTCAACGAGCTGGTCGAAACCTTCCGCTTCAACGACGCCGTCCTGCGTCACCTCGTGATCAAGCGCGACGGCCCGGACACCGAGCAGTCCCTGATCATGAAGAACAAGGACGACAAGGACAAGGCCGAGAAGGGCGATCGTCGCCGCCGCGACGATGACGGCGCTGTCGGCATTGCCGATAGCGACGATGTCGCCGAAACCGTCGAAGTCGAAGCCTGAGGAGGCCACCCATGTCCAAATTCTTCCGCCGCCGCAAGTTCTGCAAGTTCACCGCCGAAAACGTGGTTGAGATCGACTACAAGGATCTCAACACCCTGCGTCAGAACCTCACCGAGAACGGCAAGATCGTTCCGAGCCGCATCACCGGCACCAAGTCGAAGTACCAGCGCCAGCTTGCGACCGCCGTCAAGCGCGCTCGCTTTCTCGCGCTGATCCCGTACACCGACAACCACAACGTCTGATCGCTTCGCCAGCTCGCCCGGGCGTCGTCGCCGGCCAGCCGCGCAAATCCTCATTGGCTTGAGCCAACTCCGGTTTGCGCGCCTGTCCGCTCCTAGCCCGGCCATCGCTGGCTGTGCGATCGGCCGTAACGTTTCCCGTCCATTCGGACAGCCAACAGTTGCGGCGCGACAGCGCCGCTAACGAATACGGAGTTATTCCATGCAACTGATTC
>JAPLSI010000023.1 GCA_026398715.1 Gammaproteobacteria bacterium | reverse complement strand
GCACCGCCACCGCCGCGGCGACGTTGCGCAACTCCTGTCCGCCGATGCCGACATCGATTTTTTCCAGCGCTTTCAGCGCCTGGCCGTAGAGCGCGGGTTCGACCTTCCTGGCCGCTTCGGCATCCTCGGGCCTGAGGAAGGGAATGCCGCCGCCGTAGGGGTCATGACCAGGAACGACCGGCTTCTTCGGGCTGCTGTCGGTGTACTTCAGGCTGGTGTCCAGCAGCGACTTGTCCAGGCCGATGTCTTTCAGGTTCAACTTCACTTCGGGCGCGACCGCTTTCGGGTCGAGTTTCTTCGCCTCGGCCAGCGCCCGCTTCTCGGCGTCGGCGATGACGTTCACTGCCCATTCGCCGTAGTAGTTCGGATAGTCCTGGTTGCCTTTGGCGCCGATGCGCGCCGAACTCGGCGGTTGGTCGAAGTAGTGTTTGCCCATCGCTTTGACGTTGTCGGGCGAAGCCGTGATGGTCATGTCCGCTTCGATGCTCAGGCCCGGCTTCAGCGCATATGTGAACGTCGGCGACTTGCCGCTGCGCTCGATGAAGTCGCCCATGCGCCCCGGGTTGGCATTGTAGAGCTCGGGCAGCCCGGCTTTCGGATTGTCCTTCAGCACCTGCGACGATATCGCGTTGAAGCCGCCGATATGCGCGCTGGCTTCGTCCTCGCGATTGCTCTGGATGTAGGTCTTCACCGTCGCGGTGTAATCGTGCGGGCCTGGGCCTTTCGCGATCTTGTCGACATCCTTCACGAAGGCATCGATCGCCTTGTCGCTGGCGGTGCTGTTGAACGAATGCTGTATCTCGTGGCCCATCACGAACACCAGTTCGGAGGCCGAGGCCTGGTCCTTGCCTGCCTTCTTGAGCTCGTCCAGCGGCAGGTTGATGGCCTTGTCGCCGGGGCTGTAGCTGCCGCCGGCGTGCTCGCCCGCCGGCAGCAACTGGAATTTCTCGAGGTGGCCCTTGGCCACGGAATCGACGACGCGGGCTTTCAGGTCCGGCGACTTGTCGAGCAGCTCGCGCAGATTCTTGCCCGGGGTCTGCGTGCCGGTGTCGTTGGCGGTCGCGAAATCGGTGAGCATCTTGTCGAGCTTGGTTTCCGCGGCCTTCTTGGCTTCGGCCATTTTTTTCAGTACGTCTTCGGGAACTACGGCCATGATGGTGTCCCTCAGGCGTTGATGATGAGTTTGGAAACGCAGGCGTGTTCGGCCCTGGCGTCGTTCTCGCCGCGCACATGGATCTGCACGGAGACGTCGTCGCGCGCGAAGTCCCAGTACTGGATGCGGTTGTGCTTGCCGTAGGCAGGCGTCGCCTCGAAGCCCGCGGCGCGCAGGGTCGCGGCATAGTCGTCGAAGTCGAGCGCGCAGATCGGCGCCATGTCGGCATTGCTGCGGCTCTCGTCGTCGAAGGAGAACATCAGCCGCGACGGTTTGCTGCCGTCGCTTTCGGGTAGCGAGACCAGGTTGTAGGCCCAGGCGTCGGTGAGCTGGCCGCTGAAGCCGTATTCGTTGCTGTTGTCGGGGTTGAACTCGACCTTCACGCCGGTGAGCTGTTCGATGCGCGCGGGGCTGATGTCTTCGGCGCTGCGCACGTGATCGACCAGCGTCAGTACGCGATGGCCGATGTCTTCGGCGGTGGCCGGTGGCTGCAAGTGATGCATGGGGAACCTGTATGGATAAAGGAATCGGGAAAGTGTCGGGCGCGGCTGGCGACGCTGCGCACGACGATGGGAAAGACGGTAGCCAATGCCGTTCAAGCATTCGGCGCATCAGCGGGGCTGGTCGAGAGCGCTTCCTGCGCGGCGTCGATCTCCGCCGCGCGGTATGCGTCCGGACACAGGGCACCGGGTTTGCGGTGCGGCCCGTTCTGATCAACGCAAGTTTTCCGCAGGTCCGGACATGGCCAATGGCAACGCAGTGGTCATGGCGGGCAAACGGCCGGGGCGCTGGAGGCCGGGCATGGTCCGGCAGGCGGCCCTCAGGTCAGTTTGCGGTGCGTGGGCGAGTCGTGGATAGCCGGCGAATCCTGCTGCGCTACCGTTGCGAACGATTGCGTGCGCTGCGACATGCTCTCGAGTGTTTTCGCCGCGGGCTGCGATTTCGCCTCGTCGATATTGACCGAGCAGTGCCGGGTCTGTTCCTTGGACATATCGCCCTGGAAGGCGAGCATATAGCCGGTGAAGCTGCGCATCGCGCCGGTGACTTCGGTCAGACCTTGCTTCTGTGCCGCCAGCGCCAACGCCGCGGCGACATTGTTCAGCGCTTCGCCGCTGACGCCGGCCTCGGTGCCCAGTGCTTCCACCGCCTTCAGCGCCTGCACGTACAGCGCTG